>JALVAQ010000319.1 GCA_027011095.1 Bacteroidales bacterium | reverse complement strand
AGCATGTCTCTGCGACGCATGTCGAAAAAGGCAATACCAAATCCGGTTTGAATTAACTCAATGTCGCGCTCGTAAAAAATAGCCTTTAAAAGGTTTTTGATATTGGTATTTGAGCTAAGCGGTGGCAACAACCCCCGTTGGGTACGACTACCATTGTTAACAATATTAATGGCTTCGGCCAGGTTACCCAAGCGGGCATTGGCTTCGGCTTTGATAAGGTCGTTTTCGGCCACTAAAAAGTCGTTAACCTCGCCAATACGGGTTGAAATGGCATAGGGATAGCGGGTGTATTCATAGTTTGAAAAATGGTAATAGCCTCTTTCGGGTTTCATGTTGTTAACAGAGTTGTAGCTAAAATCGGTTTGCAGACGATGGTCGTCCGATTGTGGTTTTGGCGGGTTATGGCCGTTGTCGGGAAATCGCCACGGGTAGCGGCTGTCCATTAAATTGATTATCCGGCAATCGATACGTGCCCATCCCGGACGAACGGTGTAAATACGAAACCAGCTAATCCAGGTGGTGTTATCCATATACGGCGACAAGGGGCGCTCAATGCCATTGTTGGCGTAATTTAAAACACGACCCCAGTCGGTTTGGTCGTTTTCAGCTTTGTTGCGGGGCATGTAAACCAAAAAACGAGCGGCGAACGAGCTTGCCAGCTGAGCCAACTCCGATGAAGAATAACTTGACCCGTTAATCCAGTCATCGGGAACAGTAAAGGAACTGCTATTGCAGATTTCGATACATTTATCCAACGACTTCAATGCCTCTTCAGTACCTTCCTGATAGGTTGATATAGGGATGTCGGTTTCGGGCGAATTTTCGTTAACAATAAAAACCTTGTCGTAAACCATGCTCAGGTACCCCATGGTGATGCCGTGAACAAAATAGGTAAACGCTCTGGTTAAGTCGGTTTTGTCGGATCCGTTAATATCGATTACCATGCCCTTGTTAAGCGCCTTTAAAACATTGGCGGTTTGATTAAGGGTGGCATACATATCGGAATAGTAGGTTTCAAAAATGTAGGCATAGGTATAGGAAGTTGTGTTGTTAAACGGGATTCTCGGCTCCATGGAAAGATGATACATGCCGCTGTTGGCCCATGAGCAGGTTCCCTGATCGGCGGCAACCCACATTCCCATTCTTGGCGAAATGCTTGAGTTGTTGGCCATAAACCAGTTGTAAAACGAACTTTTTGCTATGCTATATACGTTTCCCGGATCGGAAAAAACAATGTCTTTATTGGGTTTGTTTTTATAGTCCACATCCAGCTCCTTTGTGCAGGAGGTGAAACCAACGGTAAACAAAAACAATGTTAATGCTATAATATGTTTTATTTTCATGTTGAAGTTGTTTTAAAAGTTTAATGTTAATGAACCTGTAATAACCCTGTAGTTGGGATAGCCGAAATTATCAACCGGATAGTTGGTCAGGTCGCTGCCCGAAGCCACTTCGGGGTCGTATCCTTTGTATTTGGTAAAGGTTAAAAGGTTGCGCGATTGAACCCCGATTTTAAATCCTTTGACAAAACTTAATTTCAGATTTTTAAGCTGGTTCCGGCTTAAAGAATAGTAAAGCGAAAGCTCTCGCAGCTTAATATAGGACCCGTCTTCGATGAAATAGGAGTTGATGCCCGTTCCATCGTAGAAATTGTTGTAGTAGTTGATGGTTTTCTTTTCCGAATTTGGTTTGCCGTATTGATCGAATACCAAATCGCGCTGGTCGCGGAAGGTATATTGACGGGTGTAGTTATATATATCGCCTCCTTTTTTCCATGAGAAAAGAAAATACAAATCGAAGTTGTAAATTTTAAATGAATTGCCGAGCGAGAGGTTAAAGTCGGGGTTTCCGTCACCAATTTGTACCTTGTCGCCCAACCCGTCGCCATCGAGGTCAACTTTAATGGCCAGCTCGTCTGTAGTACTTTGACTGCCTTTGGGAACCACATATCCATCGGAGTTCACTTCGTAATCGTCGATGGTTTTTCCTTCGGGAAGTTGTTTTTCCATCTGGTCGAGGGTTCGTACCCAGTCGTATCCGTACATAATGCCAAAGGTTTCGCCACTTTTAATGTAAAAGGCATTTCGCGGGCCGGTGGTATATTCGGGGATATCGATACTAATCACTTTTTGTCTGATGCGGTCGAAATTGATGTTTATGTTCCAGCTAAAGTGTTTTGCTGAAAAAAAGCGTCCGTTTAAGGAGGCTTCCCACACCTTTGCCCCCATTGTTCCTACATTTTGCCACTGGTTGGGGAAACCCAAATGTGATGGTAATGGTGCCAGTGCGAAAGCTCCATCGGTTACCGATTGCGAATAGGTTCCTTCAAACGAAAAGATTTTCAAAAAGTCAACGTTTAATCCTATTTCTATTTCAGTGGTTTCGGAAGGCCTCAAATCTTTATTGCCTAGGTTTCCGGGAATAACGTTTCCATTGGTAACGTTGTAGGTTTCGTATTGATACGAAAATCCCGGACGCTGCCCTGAGGTTCCGATGGAAGCCCTTACTTTTAACTCATCAATACCGTTAATGGTGAAGTCTTCACTAATACGGTATCCCAGCGAAAACCGGTAATAGGGGTTCCATCGCACATTAGGCCCGAAAAGAGACGAAGCATCGTAGCGGAAAAGTGCCGAAACCAGATATTTATCTTTGTAATCGGCATCTAAAATACCAAAGTAATTGATGGCTACAATTTTGCCTTCGTACGAATCCATGCTTGCCTTGGTGGGGTCGGTGTTACCCAGTTGCGGAACGCCTGTTACCACAAAATCTTTTCCCAAAACCCAATAATCGTTGTATGAAGAGCTTTCGTACAGATAACTCAGCTTTAACTTTGTGGTAAAGTCGCCAAACTGCTTGTTAAGGTTGGCTGTAAACTGAAAGTTGTTGTTCATTTCGGCATAGTTGCTTTTATAAAGCGAACCCCCTATGGTTTGTCCGTTTCCGGCGAGATATCCTTTGGGGGTGTAGGTGTTCCAATATTTGCTGCGAAATTCATAGGTGTATTTTGCATTCATCGAAATCCATGTTAAGGGATTCCAGGTACCAATAACGTTGCCTATTAAACTGGTTCTTTTAGCCAGTTTATCCCTATAGTATAATGGGTACAACGGGTTTTCGGCCACGCTCCAGGGGTCGGGTAAAATTTTGTAAGGCGTTCCATCATCGTTGGGAGCTTCCAAATCCACATCGGGCGAAACAAACAGTAAATCGTTAAACGATTTGTACGAGCCGGGATTGTTGGATTTGGTAAATATCATCAGGTTTGATGTGGAGAGTTTTAATTTTGGCGACAGATGATAATCGAGGTTTACCCGTAAGTTGTTACGGGTATATCCACCCGTTGAAAACACAATGCCCTGTTGGCGGTTACGCTCGTAAGAGATTAAAAAGTTAACCCCCTTTTTACTTCCGGCAGCCGAAAGGTAGTTGTTGGTATAAACTCCGTTGTGAAAGAATTTTTTTTGATGGTCGATAAGCCGGGCGTAAGGCTGGTCGGCCCAGGCACTGTCGGTAACTTTCCTGTTTCCTATTAAAATATTACCGAGCGAATCGTATAATACGCCTCTGTATTTTGTGTAATCGGTGTGCTCTTCCCAGTCGTCGGCCAGCTTATATGGATGGTGGGTAGCTTGTTGAATGTAATGGGGAATTTGTTGAATACCGTATTCGGTTCTAAAGGTAAAGCTGGTTTTATTGTTTGTGTTTTTACCACGTTTGGTGGTAATTACAATTACGCCGTTTCCCGCCCGCGAACCGTACAGAGCAGCAGCGGCAGCGCCTTTTACAACTTCCAACGATTCGATATCGTTAACATTAATATCGGCGAGGTTTGTGTTTGTAATAATACCGTCCAGAACAATCATGGGAGCCTGGTTTCCCAACAGCGATGTGGAGCCTCTCAAACGGATGGCAGCTCCCGAGCCGGGGAGGCCTCCTGCCTGAACCACCGTAACACCGGCTACTTTGCCTTGCAGTGCCTGTACCGTTGATGGTGCCGGGCCACTGTTTAATTTATCATCACCTACTTTTGTAACGCTAATGGTCAGATTTTTTTTGGGAGTATTGGCTGCCACTCCGGCCACAATAACCTCATCCAAACCAAAGGCATCCTCTTTCATCGAAACATCAATTTTTGACTTGTTGCCAATTTCAACTGTTTCGGTACTCATTCCCATAAACGAAAACTCAAGTACTTTATCGTTATCGCTAACGGTTATTTGATAATGGCCATCCAAATCGGTTATGGTACCGTTGGTGGTTCCCTTTACCAAAACAGTAGCCCCTGTAATGGGCGTGTTATCAGACTGAAATGTAACCATTCCACTGATAACACGGCCATGATGCTGTTTTTGTTTTATCGTATCATCAACAGCCGGGGTTGCGTTTTTAACCGGTGAAGCACTTATTACATAATAATCGCTTCGCAGTTTACGATATTTTAAGTCGGTGTCTTTAACCAGTAAATCAAGTGCCTTTTCAATGGAAGGGCTGTTGATTATTTTTTCCGGTGATTTAACTTTTACGGTTTCGGAAGCCTGCACATCAATGGTAATGGAAACATCAAACTGATTTTCGAGGCTGCTTACAACCTTTTGAAGTGTTTCAGCCTGACTGTTTGGTTGTTGTGCCGGAAATCCAAAACCTGTTTTTGGAAAAACGGTTAAAAATAAAGACAAAAAAATGGCCGTAAACGCAAGTGTAACAACTTTTGTTTTCATATTGCTTTATTGGTAAGTGAATAATTTATTTTGATTCAATATTTGTTTGAAGAATTTCTGATAACGCTTTTATTATCAGCTCCTCATCGTCGGTGGGTGCCGAGCCGAATAGTTTCCGGTTTAGCATCGATTTATCAGTAATGTTAACTTCTACACCGTAGCTGTCGTCGAGAAATTGAACAACCTCTTTAACGGTACAATTGTTAAAGTGTACCTTGTTTGCTTTCCATGAAGCGTAGAGCGAAGGGTTTATCCGGTTATGAAACAGTTCCCCTTTTTTATCAACGATAACCTGTTCGCCTGGTTTGGTGATAACAAACTTACGTTTTGAAATTTCCGATTCAACCCTGACTTTTCCTTCGGTAAGAAAAACCTGCGTATGACTGTTGAGTTCGTTAACGGTAAACCGGGTACCAAGTACGGTAACTGTTATTTCGCCGGCATATACATTAAAAGGGTGAGCGGCATCTTTGGTAACATGAAAAAAGGCTCTTCCACTCATGTTGACTTTGCGTTGGAAGCTTCCCCATAAATTTGTTTCGTAACTCAGGGTGGTATTTTTGTCGAGGATAACCTGCGTTCCGTCGGGAAGGGTAACTGTTTTTAATTGAGCAGTACTGTTTTCGATAGTTACCGGTTGTATGCGTGCTGAAAAATAGTAAGCGGCACCAACCAACAGCAACCCTGTAAAAACAGCAGCAATTTTTAGCCAGATTTTCAGGTTACGGGTTTTAACTGACTGACCTTCAATGTTAATAGTTTCCAGCATTTTTTGTTTGGCTTTTTCGGTGTCAAACTTATTGGTTTCAAAAACCGTTTGATGAAAAGCCTTTTCCCAGGTGGTAAATTCGGCAGCGTGACGCTTACGAAATGTTTCTGCCTGCACTATCTCTTCGGCAGATGCTTCACCTGCAAAATAGTTGGCCAGTATATTTTCGATGGGTGTTTTCACAGTGCTAATTTTTAATGATTTTAACAGTAAATGAATGGTTGTTGTCGGTAACGCGAACAAAGTACAATCCCTTTTTCCAGTTATCGGTGTTAAACCTGATTTGTTTTTCAGAGGTAATAACTCTGTTTTCTATTTGTTTTCCGGTGAGGTCGCAAACCGTTATTCGCATATCTTTTTGGTCATCAGCGTTAAATGAAAGCGTTAACTCATTGCTAAACGGGTTCGGGAAAACTTTTAGCTGCCTCAAAGGGTTGTCGGCAATACCAACATATTTGCGTTTAAGGGGGACTTCGGTGCTCCAGCTGTTTTGATACCATTTTCCGTTGGTTTTTGCGCGTACCCTGAATTTATATTCTTTTTCAGGGTCAACCACTAAATGAATGGAGGTGTCGGTGGATGCATCGGAAATGGTAACCCAACTGCCGCTGTTTACACTTTTTTGCACTTGAAACGCTTGTGCTTCGGCTTTTCCGGGGTAGCTCCATTTTAAATCGAACTCAATGGAATCGGACCAAATTTCAGGCTCTTCAATCATTGGTTCGGGAATGATGTTCATGGCTCCTCCCACAATGGAGGTGTAGCCTCCGGCGTTAAAGCTGCCTCTTATTTTATACCATCCGTTGGAAGCGCCCCACCAGCCCATGTTAAGGTGATAGAATGTTCCGTCGTCGTCAATTTTAAGTCCGTCGCAAACCACCGAATGTCCGCCGCCCGAATTGTTTTCAACGGCCAGTACCACCGGTTTTTTATAAACCATGTTGCTATCGAGCAGCGACCAAAAAGTGGAAGAGCTACGGGAGCGATACAAGGCTGTAAACCTGAAATGCTGTGCCAGCGCGCCCGGTATCCGGTTCACATTGGAAGTGGAACCGTTGCTTTCAAAATCCATTCGCAACGAAACGGCACAATGGTAAACAATTTCTCCGGCAGCTTCACGCTGTTCCGTAGTCGAGTATTTTGCCCGATATCGTTCCAAAGCCAGCGGCCATGCATATTGCGCGCTATCAAAATCTACGGTGTAAGTCCCTCTGCTGCTTCCCGAGTTATCGGTATATGTATAGGTTCCAACTCCTTTGGGCGGCCATGTGTAATGATGCAAAATGGTAGCCTGCGAAACGGCAACACATCCGGCGGCATAATGGTTTGGTGTAAATAAATTGGTAACATTTATTAAACGTCCTTCGGCATCATGGCAATTAACCTGCCCCCACATGGTGTGAACATAAGGACCGTAAATAACAGCTGTTTGCCTGCTGTTGTGTCCAATAGTATTCTCGCCAATCCGGTTCAGGTCGTTGTAGGCAATCTCCTTTAACAGTGAAAAACCAA
Organism: Bacteroidales bacterium; assembly: GCA_027011095.1. Taxonomy (GTDB): domain Bacteria; phylum Bacteroidota; class Bacteroidia; order Bacteroidales; family F082; genus B16-G9. The sequence continues at coordinate 15,761 of JALVAQ010000319.1, read as the reverse complement.
TTTCTTTTTGAAGCGAATCGTCAAGTGCAAAATTGCTTTCAAACGAATAGGCTAAAACAGGACTTTGCTCATTAACCGATGAAACAACCACAAAACCCTGCGGTTTCAACGAAAACAGGTAAACGCTTTCGGGGGCATCGTTCTGGTTAAAAAGTACCTGCCTGTTTACAACGGAATAAGTTTCGCCCTTTTCAGCAGTAATAAACTGTTTTGCAATTGTTTCAGCCCTGTTTCGGCTAATATTTTGTGCCGATAAGTTAAAATGAACTCCCGAAAGAATTAAAAGAAAAAGAAATATGTTTTTTACTGTTTTCATCAAAAGATTTTAAAATTGAAGTTGTTTAATGTTACTTTAAAAAAAATAAAAGTAACATTAAACAACTTCGTAATACAATTATTTAAAAATAACTTTCCCGCTAAAGGGTTTGCTATTAACTTTCAAAGTATAAAAATATACTCCGGTGCTGAGGTTTAAATTTGATTTTGATATTTGAGTCGTATGGTTTCCTGTAACCTGACTACCGAGATTTTGGCTGTAAACCAATTTTCCGGTTACATCAATAACCTGGAGCTGAACATCAGCATTGTTATTGAGGGTGTAATTAATGTTTACCAGATTAGTTGCAGGGTTGGGATATACGTTAACCATTGTACTGTTGCTGGCGTTTTCGCTAACACCGGTATTGTTTTTAAACCAGGTTAATACCTCATCAAAAATGGTTTCGGTGTTTTCTCTTGTGTCGATACGGGCAGTTTCAAAAGCCCATGTCATAACATAGCCTGCGTTGGGTTTGTTAACCAAGCCACAAGTTTTTCCATACAAAGGGTAACCGTTAGGCCCCATGTTGTACATGGCTGTTGCGTTTGGTGTAACGTCAAAGGCATCGGCATACCAAAGTCCTTCGGCATAAACCCAATGAATGGGTGTAAATGTTACAATGCCATTACCGGGAGCAGCATCCAACTGTAACAGGTTAATTTCATCATCATCTACATGAGACTGGCCAACGTAAGTTTTAATTCCCATATAATCGTAAATAAACTGTCCGGCTGTAAAATCAATGGGGGCAGCCACAACATCATACATAAAATCAAGCCCTTGCAGCCAAACATCACCGCCATTGTCGATGTACTGAATGAGACTTTGGTTAAATTTATAATTATTGGTATCGCTCACATCCCACAGGTGAAGGTTTGCACCGTCATCACCGGTGTACCAGATTACCAATTGATATTTACTTAGTGTTATGAAATCAGGAGCTTTACCGGTTTCAACGGCGTTATAAATATCGTAAGTATATCCTAAATCCATCAGCGTTGTGTCGATAACAAGATAACGATCAAGGCCTATGGGGTTGGCATTATCGTTAACCAGAAGAATATTGTAAAGTCCGGGGGTTACACCCTGGTTTGAGATGGTTATTTCCGTTGAATCGGCAACTCCTGAGCCGTCGGCGGAAGTAGCTTTAACCCAAACTGTTCCGTTCCCGATACCTGAGCCGGCAGCTGTTAATAGCCCTTCGCCATCAATAGTTGCATAAGCTGTTCCGGGTGTAACCGACCAAAATATGGCCTGATTCGAAGCATTTTCGGGCAATATGTCGGTAACCATTTGAAGAGTTCCTTCGTTTTCGGTGATGGTGTTGATGTTGTTTTCGCCATGTACATCAATGCTGTTAATAGGAATGATTGTTCCGGAACTGAACTGATCAAAATAGTCGAGGCCTTCTTTAAAAAACTCGGTGGTATTGGGAGAGGTGTCAATGCGGGAGGTTTCAAAGGTGCACGTTAGCACTTTACCATCTCCTTTTTCGTTATAAATTACCGAATAGTAATCGTAAAAGTCATATCCTTCGGGACCCATACGATAAACTGGTACAGCTGTTTCGGTGGTGGTAAGGGCATCAACATAATACATGTATTCGTAGGCAAATTTAATAGTGCTCATGGTAAAGATACCGTTATCGGGCATCACATCCAGTTCGGCAACGCCATCTGAATAGAGGCCATCGTCAATGTGTGACTGGGCATAATATTGTGCGATACCGAAATAGTCGTACATCATATCTCCGGAAACAAAGTCCTGAGGGGCTATTTGATAACGGTCATACAAAAAATCGAGACCTTGCAGCCAAAACATGCCGCCACCATCAATGTATTGTTTAATGGCTTCGTTATCGGTGTTATTACCATTCCAAAAGTGTAATCCAACTCTGTCGTTTCCCGTGTACCAAATAACAAGGTCAAACCAATGCATCAGGGATAACGATGGAGAGCCACCTTCGGATGCAGCATCATAAAAGGCATAATCATACCCGGCATCGGTAATGGCCTGTTTAATAACATTAACTCTGTCAGGGGCAAAACCATTGTCATTAACCAATAAAATACTCAGACTGTATGCCTGAACAGAAATCAGCATAAAAACAGCCAATGCAATAAAAGTGAAAAATTTCTTCATAATCTTTTTGTTTAAGTTTAATTAAATAATCTTTGTGGCATCCTTTTTAACTATAGACGCTAAAATAGTGCACCAACCCCCAGCAACATTGCAAAAACATTTGAGTACATTTTTAAATTTTACAGCTATAATCAAAAAACAAAAAAAACGGGGAAGCAAAAATATTTACTTCCCCGATAGTTATATAGTCGGCTAGCGGTAAGCCTGATTAATGTTTAATAATTTTTCCGGATGTAACTCCGTTTTCAGAAGTAATTTTATACAAATAGAGTCCTCTTGCGAGGGAAGCTGTGTTTATTTTAAACCCTTCGCCGCTAAATGATGCGTGTAGTTGTAAAACTCTAATACCATGTAAATTATAGAGTTCAAAGTCAGCCTCCGAAGTTTTATTAAATTGCGGTTTAACCATCAGATAATCGGTTGCGGGGTTTGGATAAACCGTAAATGAGTTATTGGCTCCGGCAAGTTCGTCAACGCCGGTGGTGGTTCTGTAAAACTCAATTACTTCACGAAACAGCTCTTCGGTATTGGCACGGGTATCGATGCGGGCTGTTTCAATGGTAAACGTCATCACACTACCGGTATTAACCCATGTGTCAATTCCTGTAAAGTAGTTTGAAAAGACATAGTCGGACGGTCCCATGCTGTAAACGGTGTGCACTCCCGGTGCAGGCTGAAGGGCATCGGCATACCACAAGGTGGCATAAACCCATTGCACAGGAGTAAGGGTACAGATACCGTTGTTGGGAACTGCATCCATTTCCGAAAGTCCCAGCCCGCCATCATCGGCATACGACTGTGCGTGATATTCTTCAATACCCATATAGTCGTAAATAAATTGTCCGGGAGTGAATGTATCGGGTGCTCCGCCAACAATATCGTACAAAAAGTCAAGACCCTGAATCCACACATGGCCGCCGTTGTTAACAAAATTGATTAACGGTGCGTTGAATTTAAAATCGGTGCTGTCGCTAACATCCCAAAGTTTAAGATCCACTCCGTCGTTACCGGTGTACCAAATCACCATATTGTAGTTTTCAAGCAGCGCTGTATCGGGATAGGTTCCGGTAACATCGGTATTGTAAACATCATAGGTGTAGCCGAGGTTCATCAGCACAGTATCCAGTTCAAGATATCTGTCGGCACCGTAGTTGTTATCGTTTACCAATAATATGGTGAAATCGGTTCCTGCACCCTGATTTGAAATGGTAATCATGGTTGAATCGGAAACTCCCGAGCCATCGTTGGCAGTGGCTTTCACCCATACGGTACCGTTTCCGGCAGGTGTTCCGGTGGCTTGCAGCAATCCGTCAGCGGTAATGGTGGCAGTAGCTGTTCCGTCAATCACACTCCAGGTTACACTGTTATCGGGAGCGTACATGGGAAAAACATCAGCCTCCATTTGTAAGGTTCCTCCGTCTTCGGCGATGGTGGAATCGCCGTTTTCGCTGTAAACATTAATGCTGTCAACGTAAATGTCGTTGTACAGATAGTATTCAAAATAAGAGAGTCCCTGATTGATTAATGTATCGGTATTATCTTGTGTATCGATACGAGCAGTTTCAACGGCAAAGTTCATTACGATTCCTTTTTTTGTAGCCGGGCCATCATATTTGTAAATACCTGAATAGTAGTTGCTAAACACATACGAGTCGGGACCCATCATGTAGCTTCCGCGGGCATCACCGGTTTTTGCCAGTGCATCGGCGTACCACAGTTCCGAATAGGTCCAAACTACGGGACTTAACCCGAAAATGCCATTGTTTACAACGGTATCCATTTCGGGCAAGCCGGTGCCGCCATCATCGGCATGCGATTGTGCGTGGTATTCGGCAATACCCATATAATCGTAAATAAATTGTCCGGCCTGAAAGTTTGTTGGTGTATTTGCAATATCATACAGGTAATCCAATCCCTGCACCCAAACAATACCACCGTTATCAATATATTGTTTTAATGGAGCATTGAACTGAATGTTTGTTGAATCGGAAGTATCCCACAAATATAAATCAATGCCATCGTTTCCGGTGTACCAAATTACGGCCGATGAACGTGCCAGTGTAGCCGAATCGGGATAGGTTCCGGTGTTGACGGTGTTAAAAACGGTATAGCTGTAACCCAGGTTGATAAGTGATGTTTCGATAACCTGATAACGGGTTGGATCGTTGTCGTTGTCGTTTACCAGCAGCACTTCAAAGCTGTTTCCACCCCCCTGATTGGTAATAATTACCATCATGGAGTCGGCCACTCCCGAACCGTCAACGGCGGTGGCTTTTGCCCAAACAGTACCGTTGCCAGAGGGTGTTCCGGTGGCCTGTAACAAGCCGTTGCTACTAATAGTGGCGGTAGTTGTGCCATCAACCACACTCCAGTCAACATCGTTGTCGGGTGCAAACAATGGAAAAACATCCGCTTCCATTTGAAGGGTTCCGCCATTTACATTGATAATGTTGTTTCCGCTTTCGCTGTAAACATTAATGCTGTCAACAAAAATATTGTTGTTTAAGTAGTACTCAAAGTAGGTAAGCCCCTGATTGATTAATGTGTCGGTATTATCCTGCGTATTGATGCGGGCGGTTTCAACGGTAAAGTTCATCACAATACCTTGTTTTGCAGCCGGGCCGGCATAATTGTACAAGCCACAATAATAGTCGCTAAAGGTGTAACTGTCAGGCCCCATCATATAGCTTCCCCGTGCATCATCGGTTTTTGCCAGGGCATCGGCATACCACAGTTCGGAATAGGTCCAAAAAACAGGATTTAAACTGAAAATTCCATTGTTTATAACGGTATCCATTTCAGGTAGTCCGGTACCGCCATCATCAGCATGCGACTGGGCATGATATTCGGCAATACCCATATAATCGTAAACAAACTGTCCAATGGTAAACGAGTCGGGCGCAAGGCCATACACATCGTACATATAATCCAACCCCTGCAACCAAACTATACCACCGTTATCAATGTACTGTTTTAGCGGTGCATTAAAAGCAAAGTTTGAAGAGTCAGAAACATCCCACAAATACAAATCGGCACCATCGTTACCGGTGTACCAAATTACCACCGAGTAATTGGCAAGTGTGGCCGAATCGGGGTAGTTGTTGGTGGTAACAGTATTGTAAACATCGTAGTTGTATCCTAAATCGATTAACGAGGTTTCTATTTTTTGATATCTCGTGGTACCGTAGTTGTTATCGTTAACCAGCAAAACGTGAAAATCAGTGGCAGCTCCCTGATTTGAGATGGTAATCAGGAGTGAGTCGGCCACGCCCGAACCATCCACGGCAGTAGCTTTTGCCCATACCGTTCCGTTTCCGGCCGGGGTTCCGGTGGCTTGCAGCAGTCCGTCGGCACTAATGGTGGCGGTAGCGGTTCCGTCAACCACACTCCATGTTACGCCGTTTTCGGGTGCATACAACGGTAAAACATCGGCATGCATCTGAAGGGTTCCTCCATCGGAAGTGATGGTGGTAACACCGTTTTCGCCTGAAACGGTTATGCTGCTGACCAGTACATCGTTGTTGGCATAGTATTCAAAATAGGAGAGGCCCTGATTAATAAGTGTATCGGTATTGTCCTGCGTGTCAAGGCGGGCGGTTTCAACGGTAAAGGTCATAATAATTCCTTTTTTTGAAGCGGTTCCCACATAGTTGTACAGTCCGCAATAATAATTGCTAAACATGTAGCTGTCAGGCCCCATGTGATAAACCGTCCGTGCATCGTCGGTTTTTGCCAAGGCATCGGCATACCATAGTTGCGAGTAAGTCCAGATTACGGGGTTTAATGAAAAAATACCGTTGTTAAAGGTAGTGTCCATCTCGTCGAGACCGGTTCCACTGTCGTCGGCATGCGATTGTGCGTGATATTCGGCAATGCCCATGTAGTCGTAAATAAACTGTCCGGCTGACATAGTATCGGGTGCTGAACCATAGATGTCGTACAAAAAGTCCAGTCCCTGAATCCAGACGATTCCACCATTGTCAACATACTGCTTTAAAGGTGTATTAAAGCTAAAATCGGAAGAGTCGGAAACGTCCCACAACCTAAGATTTGTTCCGTCGTTTCCGGTGTACCAGATTACCGTTTGGTAATTGGATAACAGTGTTGAATCGGGAAAGGTGTCGGTGGCAATGGTGTTATATAAATCAAAAGTATAGCCAAGGTTTTCAAGCGATGTTTCTATTTTTTGGTAGCGGGTTGCATCGTTGTTGTTATCGTTTACCAATAAAACGTAGTAGTTGGAAGTTGTTCCCTGATTGGAGATGGTTATTTCAACCGAGTCGGCAACGCCCGAGCCGTCAACAGCCTGTGCTTTAACCCAAACGGTTCCGTTTCCGGCCGGAGTACCGGTGGCATATAACATTCCCGAATCGCTTATGGTAGCGGTAGCTGTTCCGTTGATAACACTCCAGGTAACGGTTTGGTTTGATGCGTTGGCAGGCAGCACATCGGCGTGCATTTGAAGCGAATCGCCATCCACGGTAATGGTAGTGGCGTTGCCATCGCCGTACACCGAAATGGAAGTTACTAAAATGGTTGGGTTGGTAAACTGCTCAAAATAAGTTAACCCTTCACCAAAATAGGTGTCGGTATTGGCCTGAGTATCAATTTTTGCCGTTTCGGTAGCAATGGTAAGTACTTTACCGGTTCCTTTTTCGAGGTAAACGCTGTTATAGTAGCTGTCGAACACATATCCGGCAGGCCCCATTCGATAAATGGAATCGGCATCGGGTGACGGAACCAGCGCATCGGCATACCACATGGTTGACCAAACCCATTCCATGGGCGTAAAAGTAAAAATCGGATTTCCGGGAACCACGTCAAGTTGTGAAACACCGGTGGCTCCATCGTCGGAATGCGATTGGGCATGATACTCCTGAATACCAAGATAATCGTAAACAAAATCGCCGGTACTAAAGGTGTCGGGTGCCTGGCCGTAACGGTCGTATAAAAAGTCAAGGCCCATGAGCCAAAACATGCCGCCATTGTCGATATAATCTTTAATATCCTGGTTATCACTATCAGTACCATTCCAAAAGTAGAGTCCTACGCCATCGTTTCCGGTGTACCAGATAACCAAATCAAAATTACTCATATACGAATAACCGGGGCTGCCCCCTTGCGCAGATGGATCGTAATCGGTGTAATTATATCCGTTGTTGGTGAGTGCGGTTTGAATAACCGAAATTCTTGTGGGCGTATAATTATTGTCATTTACCAATAAAATGGACATCTGCCCGTAACTAAAGGCGGTGCCAAACAATAAAAACCCCAACATCAATGCTAAAGACCGTAACTGTTTTTTCATAACATGTGTTTTAATTTAACTGAAAAGAACAAAAACCAACTTAGTTTTTATAGTTAAATGACGCACATTGATGTAAACAACCCCCGATAAAATCGGCTTATTAAAAAAAACACGAATAATATGGTGCTCTTATACACACGATTACAAAAATTTATTTTCAGAAAATCTGACAGGAAAATGATTTTCAGTCGGGAAAAGATGGTGTTGAATTTTAGAGTGTTGTTTTTGTCGATAATAAAAAAGAGTCAAAAATAATACACTGCTAACCAAAAGGTTAACTTTAAATAACTTCATAAGAAAATTACATGACTATACTCATGCAATTCATATTAATTACATGACTTAACTCATGTAATTTATTAAAATGAAAAACCTCTTTTGTGTTGACGGGGTGATAAAAATGTTGTACATTGCAAACATAAAACAGCCATCAACAATTTTTTATTTATGCGTATTAAAATAACATTTGAACTTACGACACCGGACGAGGTTATAGCCGTAGGACTTGATGCCGGCTTCGGTGCCATGAGCAGTTTAGGGTTTGGCTTTTGTGATACATTTCAAAAGTGATTTTTATTGACTAATAATAGCTATGTGGGATAGTAGATATACCGATTCATTTTTGTTTATAGTGACAACAAATCAGAAAAAGTAATGGGGCATAAAAATTATGTATATCAATGTTTTGTGTTTGATAACCGTATAAAGCAAATTTTTTATTCGGGAAAAGATTTTGAGCGGTTTAATAAAAAGATGGCTATGGAGGAGAGGCTGGAACTGGCTTTAGAAATGTTTTTTGACAAAGAAGCCTTTATGCCGGCATTGGTGCATAAAATAGAAGATCTTCTTGGCGAGGGAAATTTTATCTACGATTTTTGGGAATTTGGTGATGATGATTTTTCGCTCTATTGGTTTATAAAAAAGAGTATTTATCACAAAAAAATGAAGCTAATCCGGCAGTGGGTAAAATATGAGGAGTTGGAAGAATTAGTGTGGTTTGAGGAGGAGGATGTGTGATAAGTTATTAACATGTGCTTGATTATGAAATTATTATTGGTAACTTTGTGAGGTTATTACGAAATATTTAATTGTAAGAGAATTGATATGAGATTAAAAATAAAACTAACGAAAAACAAAACAGTTGTTCCATTCAATCATCAACAAAAAATAGTTGGAACAATACACAAGTGGCTAGGCAGAAACGAGGTACATGGTAGTCCATCACTTTATTCTTTTTCTCAACTACAAAACGCTGAACTTTTAGAAAACGGCTTTAATTTCCCGTATGGTTCTGTTTTCTATTTTTCATCCACAGACAATAGTTTGTTAACGCGCGTATATAAAGGAATCAAATCTGACCCGACACTGTTTAACAGTCTGAAAGTTTATGAAATAGATATGATTTCCGAACCGGCATTTAGAAATCGGGAACGTTTCTATTTGTTAAGCCCCATCTTTTTCAAACAAAAAATTGAAGGACGAAAAAATCCAAAGCATTTAACTTTTGAAGATGAGGAGATTGACGGTCTTATAACGGAATCCACAAAAAAACGACTGAAAAATAATGGAATTTTTGATGATGGGTTGAAAATAATTTTTGATAGAGATTTTCCCGGAAAAAAAACAAAAGTGGTTAACTATAAAGGAATTGGCAATAAAACTTCTATGTGCCCCATAATTGTGGAAGGAAAATTTGAAACAATGGAATTTCTTTGGAATAACGGAGTTGGACACTCCACCGGAATTGGTTTTGGATGTTTAAAATAGGTTGGATATGTATGTAATAAGATATACTGGTCAATTCGGGTTTATTAAACCCTGGACAGCAGTCAGAGACGAGGAAACTTTTAGTCAGCAATTTCTAACGCCCTCAATGGTGGCGGGAATTGAAAGAAAGCTATTTCCTGAGCTTTTAAAAGAAGATTTTGGGATATTTAAAATAAAGCGTCACCGGTTGAGTTATTCTCAAATATCTTCACAGCAAGAACAAACTCAACCCAGAGGTTGGAATGAAAAAGGCAGAGGAGCCAATAAAGAATTTTCACGTCCCTACGCTATTTTGACTCGCGGTGTTTTGCTGAATCCTGTTTTGTTTTTAGCATTTGATAATCTTGAAGATGCCAAAATTGCACAAGAACAGCATATTTGTCTGGCACGAAATGAAGACATTCTTTATGCAACTGATGAGATATTAGATGTTACAGAAGAGGAGTTTGATACCAACGAAGAGCTGTTCAGAGGCTACGAGCTGATATTTGAGAAGAATGAAGGCTCTTTTATGGTGGGTTACAATAGATTAGACAATAACAAACCAATGTACGGGTGGCTCAAAGTCGTTGGAAAACCGGTAAGGAATAATTTCTAATAATGAGTGTTGTGTGCGAACATATTAAGGCAAAAGGAAAGCCTGATTTTATGCCATTGGCTATACATCTTTCACTTGTAGCCAGAGTTGCTGAAAAGATTTCTGGGGAATTTTCCTTAGACAGCAACATTGCTAAACAGGGAGCAATTCTTCACGATATAGGAAAAACCAGTCCTATTTTTCAGCAACGCCTCCGTGAAAAAGTGAACTCAAACAAGGTTTACCGGCACGAAATTGGTTCAATCTTCTTTCTATCCTTATTCTCGGAAGACGTTCATTCAGAGTTAATAGAAATGGTAATTGCTCATCACAAATCAATATATAATGATGCAAGAGAAAAAGGTATTTTAGATTTGAATAAGTTGTATGGTGAAGATATTTTGCAATATCACCTGACAGGTTGGGAAGAATGGAGTAAAACGGCAATTGAAATTCTTAGTTCATTTGGGATTGAAACGAAGGAAATTTCAAGAAATGAAGCGGAACAGAATTATTACAAGACCTTAAATTATTGCAAACAACAAAAACGAAAATTTAATGGATATTCTGTTTGGCGAGGTTTAATGAATGCTGCTGATTATTTTGCTTCTGCATTGGATTATTCAACACCGGAAAATTTAGAAAAGACTTTTAAAATACCCGACATTTCATTTTACGATAGAAAAAATGAAATGTATCCCCTTTCATTAGTTAATGCCGCATCCAAAAAACAACACACCATTGTTGTGGCTCCCACCGGAGCGGGAAAAACCGATTTTCTTTTTCGAAGAACAAAAAAACGTGTCTTTTACACATTACCGTTTCAGGCCTCAATCAATGCAATGTTTGTAAGGGTGAGAAACAATCTGAAAAAAACCAATCCGGGCTTGGATATACGATTGCTACATTCGGCATCGAAAATTGTTGCAGGAAAAAACAGAGAGGAAAAAGTACTGCAAAATCTGGTTGGTTCGGCGATAAAAGTACTTACGCCTCATCAAATAGCCTCAGTTGTTTTCGGTACCAGCGGGTATGAGTCCATATTACTTGATTTAAAAGGAAATGACATTATTCTCGATGAGATTCACACCTATAATGGCGTTTCAAGGGCCATAGTTTTAAAAATAGTTGAAGTGGTCAATCAAATAGGATGCAATATTCATATTGGAACTGCCACTATGCCGAGTAGTCTTTACAATAAAATACTTGAGATTCTTGGAAAAGAAAATGTTTATGAAGTTAAGCTAAAAGCTGTTGAGTTAGAAAAATTTAACCGCCATACGGTTCATAAGTTGAATATTTGGAGCGAATCTCAAAATATCATTTCGAATGCCATCAATAAAAACGAAAAAATACTAATTGTTGCTAACAGGGTGCAGAGGGCGCAAGAATGGTATTTTGAACTTAAGAAAGCGCATCCAAACACCCCCATATTGCTCCTTCATTCGAGGTTTAAACGTGGCGACAGAAACCAAAAAGAAAGAGAACTTATGGGTGTTGACGAGAATGAAAAATCGCTTAATAGATTCAATACTTCCGATTCTGCTTGTATTGTTGTTTCGACACAAGTGGTAGAAGTCAGCCTTGATATCAGTTTTGATTTAATGATAACCGAAACAGCTCCGTTAGATTCAATGATTCAACGATTTGGAAGAATAAACAGAAAGAGAAACAAAGAAACCATTGGCAAACTAAAACCTGTTTATGTCATTAAACCACCGGAGAGTAAAAACGAGGCTTTACCCTATGAAGTGGATATTTTAAAAAGAAGCTACGATATATTAACGGATGGAGAAGTATTGAGAGAAAGCGATTTACAAAAGAAAATTGATGCTGTTTTTCCAGAAATCGAAGTGCTGAATATTGATACACATTTAATATTTAAAAAGGATGGGAAATGGAACATTGATAAACTGACACACAGGAGAAAAGCTATATTGTTGGAATTATTGGAAATCGACAGTGTATCCTGTATTTTAGAATCCGATCAGGATGCCTATATAAATGGAGATATGCAGGAGCGAATGATGCTGGAAATACCGGCAAGATACTGGCAGGTTAAAGATTTGATTCAACTTAAGGATTATGGTAATGCACCGTTTGTTGTCCCCGATAATTCTTATTCGGAAGAAACAGGATTTGATGCGGAAACAGCCAGAACGGCAAAATACAATATTAATAACTCATTTTTATAAATCAAATACTATGATAGCATCTAAAATAGGAAGGACATTTCTTGAAGCATATAATCGAAAATATAATAAAGATTATTCGGCTAAAGAGTTTTTTGAGAATGTGTATTGGGAGCTGTTTTACAACCACCCTAAATATATGCAATGGATTACAAACTCTCCATTTGTGCAGATGAAGAAAGGTCAAAAACCACATCTGTTAAACAATGATGAGCGGAAAGAAAAGTTATCAAATCTTCACAAAAAAATAAATGACGGAATTAGAGATGCAAGCATAGTTATAGGCTACCCGGCCTCAGAAGAAAAAGAATTTGCGACAACCTCCGGTTTAGTAACTGATATTGAATTTGACATATTAGAGAAAGATGTTTATTACTCCTGGATTGGAGGATCGCTTGGAATTGGCGTTTCGGGAGGCTTATCAATTCTTTTTGATTATGCCGATATTCTTTTAGCCATTTTTGAAGGTTGGAAAATTTACCGGAAATTCCTTAATGATACGAGCCTTGCAAAATTAGCAGGCAATAAAATTAATTCTTGGAACGGCCAATGGCTAAATTATTATTTTGATGAAGATTACTTTGAAAACCCTGATTTTTCAATGTTGGCTGACAATAATTTCTTTAAAAAATCCGAAACAGAAATTGTAATAGAAACCATAAAATGGAGCCGTTTGTTTTTCAACTTATCAAGAAAACTACCAAACCAAATGATTACAGGATATGTGTACAGTTTAGGACAAACCAATAAAACCATTGGATTTATCCCGTTTAAATTTAGTGATGCCCGTTCATTATCAAATACATATAAAAAATTATTTGGTGAATTTGATGCAATGGAACAACAAAAGGATTATGAAGTGTTGTTTGGCATTCATATAAAGCGAGCTTGCGAATTAGGTTCCATTGGAATACAGGCATTAGAGCCAAAGGATTTGCGTAAGTATTTTAATAATGATAAAAACCTGAAATTCACAAAACCGGTAAAGAAAAAGAATAATGAGAGTGATGAAGAGTTTGTTTTCCGGGAACAAAAGACAAATAAGAAACAATATGAAGAATTAATAACATTTAGAACATATAAAATTTGGCTTATAACAATGATTACAAAAAACAAAGAAGAGGTATTGGATTACACTTCGGAAATAGCTAAAAAGCTATCGGAATTCCGTTCATCGGATAAAAAAGGTTCAGCTAAATACGGTAACCTTATTAATGAACTCTTTAAATCGTCAAACAAGAAGCTGTTCTTGTCAAATCTGACAGAAATATTAAAGCTTGAACGGGATGACAAAAAAGAGTATTTAAAAGAATTAAGAGATCGTGTTCATTTAATGAACGGTGAAGACTTCGGGTATTTTGTTACCCTGCTAAAATTTGATTACGCTTATCAACAAAAAGAGAATTAATAACCAATAAAACATAATAAAATGAGTACAATTTATATCAGAACATTAAAGCATGCCGAGCATACTGTATTTGGAGTAGAAGACGGCCAAAAGACTTATTTCGACCCCCAGTTTAATACATCGGTACCGTATTCTAGTGGACAACAAGTAAAACGTTCTTTAATTAACAAGCTTTCGTCCGTATTAAATGAAGAACAGGCACCAATAACTTTTTTATCGGATATTACTACTAAAGGTGAAATAAAAGAAGGAGAAGTATATGGAAACTGTGACCCGAGTTTTCCGGACCAATTATTTGGTGGGTGGATGAAAGCAGGGAAAGGTGGTGTTGCCAGAACAATCAAAAGGAGAAGTCCTTTATCTATATCAGCTATGCGTGGATTGCATCCCCTGCTTGCCGGTGTGAAAAAAGAAAATGTCACATTTGATAGAACAGATCAGCCAAATACTAAATTCATTGTTAGAGATAGCAAAGGTAATGAATTGAATGATGATGAAGTACTTGCTCTTTTGGAAGGAAAGGATAAAAGTTTAAGTCGCAAATGGATTCCGGGAAATAAACGTGCAACAGGTCTATTTGTTCAAGATATTGCCATCGACTTACGTCGTCTATTTTGCGTTTCATTAAACAGTTTTGAACCGGAATTGGAAAAGAGCGAGAAGAAAGATACTGAAAAAGAACTACGAGAAAAGGGCTGGATTGAATCGGAGAATGTTTTTGGAAAATGTTTAGTTGCACCAAAAGAAGAAAGAGAAAGATTGATTCCGGCGTTGGCAGAAGCAATAATTGACTGGTCAATCACTTCAAACCAGTCGCGCACATTTAGTTTAATGGAAACCTTAGCTGTTGCAATAGGTGAAAATGCCAATAAAATAGCATCAAGTATTCGTGCAAAACTATCGGAAGAAGAGGAAGACAAGGCTGTTCCCATAATCGAAGAAGATATTGATGGTGTTGACGTATTTATATCAACAACAGCTTCAGGGTATGTTATTACCAAGTCGGAATCATTCGATGCAATGGAAAAAGCCAAGGAAAATCTCATAGAGAAGATGAAAGCTTTTGATTATGAGAAGCAGCTTCAGTAAGAATAATCCGGAGTCTGTTTTATTGGCTTATAATCAATCTTATTCTATTGAATAATTTTAATAATCTGGTTTTACTTATTTTCAGATAGAATAGCTTGTTGGTCTTGCTCGCTTTAAGCTGAAAATTCCCAAATACAACCCCAAATTACCGTTATTTACCGAATATCAGTAACATAACCAACAAACTATGTTTACCTTTCGTTTCACCATAATTGCCGTTTCACCATGGTATGATAAAACGAAAGGTAAACATTTGCAAAGCATTTTGTCTGATACTTGATTGTTAATATTAAACGCATAAAATTAATAATAACAGTTTACAAAGTAAAAATCATTGTCATATTTTGTTTGTTTATAAATACTTTTTTAGCACTTTTGTCATATTAATTTATGCATTACTTTTGCCATTAAATCCAAACTGCGTCCCAATATTATGAGAGATTTGCAATATAGATTTTTAGAAATGCTTGATGAATTCGGTTATGATATCTTTAATCTGAAAATGATTAAAGACACCGGGTATTTTTCGGACAAACGAATAAGCTATGCTTTAAAATCCTTAACAAAATCGGGGATGTTAATAAAAATCGAACAAGGGAAATATGTCAGAAGCAATTTTAGCAATGAATTTGTAATAGGTAATTTCTTAGCTCCCGATGGCGGAATTGGTTATTGGTCGGCATTAAATTCCTATGGTTTAACCGAACAATTTCCGAATGTGATATTTATTCAGACATCCAAAAGAAAAGGAGAAATGGTTTTTAGAAACCTGCGTTATAAATTTGTCAAAGTTGCCCCTCGTAAACTAAAAGGTTATAAAACTTTTGGAATTGGCAATCACAGTTACAAGATGAGTGATTTGGAAAAGACCATCGTTGATTGCTTTGATTTGCCTCAACATGCCGGGTGGTATCACGAAACAATCAAAGCATTTAATAATGCTAAGCTAAATCCCAATA
>JALVAQ010000318.1 GCA_027011095.1 Bacteroidales bacterium | reverse complement strand
CTTCGGGGATTTAACACAGGGTTTTTTTAAGATTATTAGCAACTTTGACAAAGTTCCAGGCAACAAAATCCGACAATACTCTATCGGTTCTATAATGGTGTCAGCACATCAAAATAGGAATTAGCCGAGAAAAATTTTAGCAAACAGAGTTGTAGCCTGAACTGTGCGGGGTTTATTATTTTTTCATAAATTTGAAATTAAACTTTAACAACCTCTATATTTGCATGGTCGTATAAAAGCAAATGAAAAAATTATATAGCTATATGCTTCGCTCCTATTTGGGGCCGTTTTTGTTTACCTTTTTCATAGCACTGTTTATTTTACTGATGCAGTTTTTATGGAAATGGATAGATGAGTTTGTGGGTAAAGGCCTTGAGTGGGATGTGCTTACCCGGTTGCTGTTTTATGCTTCAACAACCTTTGTCCCGATGGCGCTACCATTGGCCATTTTACTTTCGTCAATTATGGTTTTCGGTAATTTGGGAGAACATTACGAGCTTGTAGCCATCAAAGCCTCTGGCATTTCGTTGCGAACCGCCATGAAACCGCTGGTAATTCTTTCCGTTGTAATAAGTATAGGTGCTTTTCTGTTTTCAAACTATGTGTTGCCGGTTACCAATTTAAAATTCGGCGCGTTGCTGTACGATGTGCGTCAAAAAAAGATGACCTTTAACCTTTCGGAAGGCATCTTTTACAACGGCCTCGAAAACTACGTTATACGGGTTGAAAAAAAGGATAAGGATGACAAAACCATATATGGTGTTTTGATTTACAACCACACATCACGACTTGGAAATGTGGAGGTGGTATCGGCAAAAAAGGGTATTATGGAGCTTACCCCCGATCAAAAAAAGGTAGTTTTCACTCTTTTCGACGGATACAATTACAAGGAAGTTACCAATCAGAAAAAGTACCGCATTACACGTCCCTTTGAATATATTAAATTTAAAAAGCAGGTACTTGTTTTTGATTTGTCGGCCTTTAAGCTGAACAAAACCAACGAAGACCTTTTTAAAAACCATTATACCATGCTCAACATCCGGCAGCTCAATACTGCCATTGATTCGTTGTCGGGTAAGCTTACACAGCGGCAGAAAACCTACGAAGAATCATTTATAAAAAAACTTGATATTACCGGGCTTCCAAAGCCGCAACTGGTCAACAAAAAGTATAAACACAAAAATGAACCTGTTGATATTATGACCCTCTTTCCCGATTCGGTTTTGAATGCCGAAGCCAAATACAAACATCCTGTATTGGCCGATAATACCTTGACCGAAAGGCCTAAAATATTGGAATATGCATTAAAAAATGCCCGCAATCTAAAGGAGAGTGCACTGTTTTATCAAAATGAAAAACGAAGTCGTAAATCGCTTATTACCAAACATGAAGTAGTATGGCATCAAAAATTCAAACTCTCAATTGCCTGTCTGCTTTTCTTTTTTGTGGGCGCGCCTTTGGGGGCCATTATCCGCAAAGGAGGGTTGGGAATGCCCGTGGTGATGTCGGTTTTTATTTTTGTAATTTATCATGTTATTTCGATGACGGCGGAAAAAGCGGTTAAAACCGACGAAATGAATGTAGTTCTCGGCGTATGGCTTTCAACAATAGTAATTTTGCCCCTGGGATTGTTTTTAACCTGGAAAGCTACTACCGATGCTCCGTTGCTGGATATTGAAAGCTGGAAACAGTTTTTTGAAAAACTGAAAATTAAAGGCAAAAGAAAATTGACAAATTAATTGCTAACGCGTGAAAATACTTTTTGTTTGTAATAAGTCGCCATGGCCGCCCAAAGAGGGAGGCCCCATTGCCATGAACAATGTTATTGAGGGGATGATTGAGCGCGGACATCAGGTTAAAGTGCTGGCGGCAATTACTAACAAATATACCATATCACTTGATGAAGTCCCGAAAGAATATCGTGAAAAAACCGGACTTGAGCTGGCTTATATCAACCTTAAAGTAAAGCCTGTTGGTGCTTTTTTCAATCTTTTTACCCGAAAGTCATATCACGTAGAGCGTTTTATTTCAAAATATTTTGATCGAAAACTAACAACCATCTTAAAAAATGAAAAGTTCGATATTATTCAGGTTGAAATGCTTTATATGTTGCCCTATTTAAAAACCATCCGAAAATTTTCAAGAGCGAAGGTTGTTTTAAGAGCACACAACATTGAACACCTTATTTGGAAAAGGGTAGCCATCGAAGAAAAAAATTATATCAAAAAACTTTACCTCCGCCATCTTGCCACAACTTTGGAGAACTACGAAAAAACCATTATAAACCACGTTGACGGCATTATACCCATTACAAAAAAAGATGCACTGTTTTTTTCCGGCGAAACCAATGTGCCGGTCGAAGCGGTTTCGTTTGGAATCGACTTTAACAAAATTCCTTATAAAAAACAGGCAAAGCCGGAACATGCACTGTTTCATATTGGATCGATGAACTGGATTCCCAACATTGAAGGAATAAAGTGGTTTTTAAATGAGGTGTGGCCTGAGGTTTCCAAAACCATTCCCGAAATAAAACTCTATCTCGCCGGACGCGAAACCCCCGATTGGCTAAAAAACAGTAATCTTAAAAATGTTGTCGTTGTGGGCGAAGTACCCGATGCTTTTGAGTTTATGGCTTCTAAAACCATTTCCATTGCCCCTCTCTTTTCGGGAAGCGGAATCAGAATTAAAATTATTGAAAGCATGGCCATGGGCAAAGCAGTTATTGCCACCACTGTGGGTGCCGAAGGGATTAATTACACCGATGGAAAAAATATTTTAATTGCCGACACAAAAAAGGGCTTTATTAAAGCCATTAAAAAACTTTACAACAATCCCGAATTAACAGCAACCATCGGACAAAATGCCCGCCAACTGGTTAAAACCGAACACAACATAAAGGAAACATCAGTACAGTTGGAAAGCTTTTACAAAAGGCTTTAGCCAATTGTTTCTTACCGGATGGTATCCAAAATGGCTTTATAGTGTTGCACTACCGAATCAAATGCCGGACGATATTGTTTTTCAACTGGTCTGGCGGGCGGCGATTTAACCTTTAGCGGATTAACCGCACTACCATTTTTAAAATATCTGAAATCAAGATGAGGGCCTGTGGCAAGGCCCGTATGCCCCACATAGCCAATCAACTGTCCTTGTTTGACATGTTTTCCCACCCTCATACCTTTGGCGAATCCACGCAGGTGCATGTAAGTGGTGGTGTAGGTGCTGTTGTGCTTTATTTTTAAATAATTTCCGCCTCCGCGTTTTTGATAGCCCTTTTTAACAATAATTCCATCGCCCACCGAGTGTACCGGAGTGCCTTCGGGCGCGGCATAATCAACACCATGATGAGGCCTGTAAATTTTTAGTACCGGATGATACCTTCTGTTGGTAAACCGCGAGCTGATGCGCGTGTATTTCAGAGGTGCTTTTAAAAAGGTGCGCTCCAGGCTGTTTCCATCCTGATCAAAATAATCTCCCTGTCCGTTTTGTTCAAAATAATAGGCATACAAATCTTCGCCACCGTGATGAAACATGGCAGCCTTTATTTTATCAATGTATGCCGGTTTACCTTCGATGTAAGCCTCATCGTAAATTACCTTAAAACGGTCATTTCGTTGTAATCCGAAAAAGTCGATGGTCCAGGCGTAAACTTCCGAAAGCAGGTTGGACAGCTCAGGGTCGATGCCGGCAGCTATCATGGCATTCCACAACGACGAAACAATTTGTCCGCTTACAGCCTGTTCTTTAGTATCCAATTGTTTTTTTCTCAAAGAGGCATAAACCGAATCGGCAAGATGATAAACCACGTAATCAACACGGTTAATTTCGTAAACAAAATAAAGAGGTGTTTTAAGGGTATCGTCGGATAGCATGATAGCATACTTATTCCCTTTTCTGATTCTCCTGACGTCAAAAATCTTTTTTGTGCCCTTTGCCAGCTTGTCGATGGTGGCATAGCTGACGTTATACCTCAACAGGATGTCGGATAAATATTCGTTTCGTTTAACAATGGCAGTATCAACCAAAAGCGAGTCGATAACGATGCCATAGGCAATGTCAGGCTCATGCTTTACAACCGGTTTGTCATTAACCTGAACCGATGAAGTTTGCTGTTTGTTTTGGCAACTCAATAAAAAAAGCAATGCCAACAACACCGGAATAAAATATGATTTGTTTTTGAACATTTTTTAAAACTTAGCCTGCAAAAGTAACAGATATTGCTGCCGGTTTAGTGTTTAAGCGGTAAAAAATATGTTGGAATATGTTCTTAGCATGTTAGTGCTCACAGTTGCAAACTGTGAGATGAACATAGATGTGGTGATAACAGCTCACAGTTTGCAGCTGTGAGCTGTTTATACTTTTATTGGTTTTTTTTGGCGTAATCGTAGCCGAGTTTCAGTGCTTTCAGGTTCATGTTAATCAGGTCTTCTCCCTTTTTTGCAAAAATATTTCGAATAGCCTGTTCCAGCGATTCGTATTTTAAACCGATAAAAGGAGCCGATGCACCCAAAATAACAATGTTGGCGGCTCTCACGGAGCCGGCATCTTTGGCGGTTTTCTCGGCATCAATGGTGATGTATCTTGGTAGTTTCCAAATCTCTTGTAACAAATCTTCAATGGCAGGATAATCCGGAATATTATTAAACGGATTCATGCTTGTTATCAGCCATCCCGATTCTTTGTTAAGCATGTTAACATAGCGCAACGACTCCATTGGTTCCACCGAAATAACCATATCGGCTTTGCCGGCAGCAATCAGGTCGGAGGCGATGGGGTTTGACGACAACCGTAAATGTGCCTGCACATCGCCGCCCCGTTGGCTCATTCCGTGTACTTCCGATTGTTTTAAATAAAGCCCTTCAAGCAGAGCTGCTGTTCCAATGGTGGCGGCAATGGTTAAAATTCCCTGACCACCAACGCCACCCAGTATAATATCTTTTTTCATTTTTTAACTTTCGCTAATTTGTTATCAATTAATTAGAAACGGCTTTTTGTTTGCGTTTTTCGATGGCTTTCAGTTTCATACGTCTTGCCAGTGTTTGCACACATTCGCGCCGCGGAATAATTACCGAAACACCTTGATAAGCAATTTCTTCTTTATAAATAGCCAGGTTTTCATCGTGCAAACGCCTTAGGGGTTTAACCACTCTGATGTGCTCTTCTTCCACGCCAAGTCCTTTACAAATGGCTTCGATACGTCCCAATGCAGCCGAGTGCTGGCCGCCGGTCATGCCCACGGTGGCATTATCAAGAATAAAAACCGTAATGGCTACCTTTTTAACAACGGCATCCAACAGGCCGGTCATCCCCGAATGGGTAAAGGTTGAATCACCGATAACAGCCACCGCCGGAGAAAGTCCCGATTCGGCAGCCCCTACGGCCATGGTGATGGAAGCCCCCATATCAACACAGGTGTCGATTGATTCTAAAGGTTTTAAGGCGCTTAAAGTTTAACAGCCGATGTCGGAAAAAACATGGCCTCTGCCGTAAGGTTTCATGGCATCGTTTAAGGCTTCAAACGAGTCAATGTGCGGACAGCCGTCACATAAAACAGGGGGACGGCCTTTGAGCACACTTGGAATTTCAAACCCTTCGGCAACAGGAAGCCCCAATGCTTTGGCAACAAGGTTGGGATTCAGTTCTCCGGCACGGGGTAAGCTGCCATCTAAACGGCCTCTGATTTTTTTTCCTTTATTAAGAAGCCCCCGTAGCAGTTCTTCAACAAGAGGTGCACCCTCTTCAAGAACAAGAACCTGATCTACAGATTTGTAAAGTGTGTTAACCATTTCGGATGGCATCGGATATTGACCGATTTTAAGCACCGGATAGGGGACTTTTCCTCCCTCAAAATTTTCCATCAGGTAGTTGTACCCCAAACCGCAGGCAATAATTCCAAGGCTTTTATCATCGCCGTCAAAATAGGTGTTAAAGCCCGATGTTTCGCCATCGGTTTCAAAGGCCGATTGCTTTCCAAGCAGGCCGCTGTAGCTTTTACGAGCCATCGAAGGCAATAAAATAAACTGATTATGGTCGCCGGGCAGATGCATTTCGTTTTGGGGAATTTGTGTTTTTCGTTCAACACCCGAACGGGAGTGCGCCAGGCGAGTGGTAACCCTTATCATTACCGGTGTGCTAAATTTTTCGGAAAGTTGCAACCCATAGTAGGCCATGTCGTAAGCCTCTTGTTGGTTAGAAGGCTCCAAAACAGGTATCATGGCAAATTTTCCGTAAAACCTCGAATCCTGTTCGTTTTGTGATGAGTGCATGGAAGGGTCGTCAGCCGAAACAACCAACAGTCCACCATTGGTTCCTGTAATGGCTGAGTTCATAAATGCATCGGCAGCAACGTTCAACCCTACGTGTTTCATACAAACCATGGCTTTTTTTCCCGCATACGACATTCCGATGCCGGTTTCCATGGCGGTTTTTTCGTTGGTTGACCATTCCGACTTAATGCCAAGCGCTTTGGCCTCTTTCGAGGCCTGAATATATTCGGTAATTTCGGTGGAGGGTGTTCCCGGATAGGCAAATACACCGGACAAGCCACCATCGATGGCCCCCAAAGCAATTGCCTCATCACCCAGTAAAAGAATTTTATTCATTGTATATCAATTGTTTAATTATTTTTAATCATTGTTCAAATTTAAAAAAATTCTCTCTGCAAACGTTTGAATAAACGAAATCTATAATGAATTTAAATTGAATGTTGTCGATACTATTTTCGCAAAAAATAAGTTGTATCAAAGGCTTATATTACAAACCTTAATTTATTGTAATTAAGATAAGGTGGTTATACATTTGGAAGAAAAAAATTGTTCCCGCTTTGTAACCTAATAATAATATGAATTTTCTTGCGCACGCTCATCTTTCAGGAAACAATAGCAATATTTTAGTGGGTAATTTTATGGCTGATGCGGTTAAAGGCAACCCGGCTTTAAAATACAATGATGATATTTTGAAAGGGATTATTCTTCATCGGCACATTGATACTTTTACCGATGCGCACCCTATACATAAGCAAAGCCGAAAGTTAATCAGAAACCATTTTGGAAAATTTTCGGGTATTGTAATCGACATTTATTACGACCATTTTTTGGCAAAAAACTGGCACCAATATTCGGATGAGCCGTTGCATGATTTTACTCAGATGGTTTACAAGGAGCTTTCAAAACGATTGTTGATAATCCCAAATCACACCAAACGGATATTACCCTTTATGATTTCGCAAAACTGGCTTTTAAACTATGCCAACTTTAAAGGCCTCGACAATGTTTTCCGGGGAATGGACAGAAGAACAAAACATATTTCGGGAATGCAAAACGCCGTGGAAGTTTTAAAAAATAATTACACCCGTTTAAACGATGACTTTAACACATTTTATCCTGAGCTAATACAGTTTGTCAGCAATTATTGGTTATTATAAACTGCTAAGGAGCAAAATTTGAAGGGTAAAAAGTAGCCTGTGGTTCAACTCCCACGCAAAGGGATTCGCGCAGGAGCACCCATAGCTTTGAATCACACCAGAATAAAGCAAAATTGATAAATATATTTAAATTAGAATT
>JALVAQ010000317.1 GCA_027011095.1 Bacteroidales bacterium | reverse complement strand
GCAGCCTTTCAGGTCTCCTCTTGCAAAGCCTGCTTCGATCTGAAAGGTTTTGGCGGGGGCAAAAAACAATCATTAATAATCTACTATTTAATCAATGTGCAAATTTGCTTAAAAAAAGGGTTGTATCTTGTTTTTTATTGCTGGTGAGCTAAAAAAAATTGAAATAAATATCCTGTTTTTTTTTAGGTGGTTGTTGCAAACGGTTGCGGCTTACAAATAGCTTTTATTAATCAGCGTTAGATCGGCCAGCACCATTGCTGTAACCGCTTCAATTACTACGGGAACACGAAGGGCGATACATGCATCGTGACGGCCTTTTATTTTAAGTTCGGTGGATTTGTTTTTTGCAAAATCATAGGTTTTTTGTGCACTTGATATGCTGGAGGTGGGTTTAACAGCCACCCTAAATAGTAACTCGTTTCCGTTGGAGATTCCTCCGTTAATGCCTCCCGCGTGGTTGGTGGCTGTTTTTCCGGTGTTGTCGATAAAACGGTCGTTGTGTTCGCTTCCTTTCATGGATGCAGCTTTGAACCCTGAACCGAATTCGATGCCTTTTATGGCAGGGATTGCAAAAACAGCATGGCTGATGAGCGATTCAATGGAATCGAAAAAGGGTTCGCCGAGTCCCACCGGCAGTCCGTTAACTTTGCATTCAACAATGCCGCCAACCGAATCGTTATTTTTTATGGCATTGTCGATGGCATCGTTAATATTGCTGCTGCCACCTGCTTGTGTTAGTTTAGCCTCGACAGATATTTTGTTTAGAATTTTTTTTGCAACAACGCCGGCAGCTGTCAGTCCGGTGGTGAGCCTGCCCGAAAAGTGGCCACCACCACGTGGGTCGTTAAAGCCTCTGAATTTTTTGTGTGCTACAAAATCAGCATGGCCGGGACGCGGTATATTGTTGAAATTGTAGTCTTCCGAACGTGTATTGCTGTTTTTAAATAAAATAGTAATGGGGCTTCCGGTGGTAAAATCGTTAAAAACACCGCTGATAATTTCGGGTCTGTCAGTTTCTATTCTCGGGGTGGTTCCCTTTGCACCGCTTTTACGCCGTTGTAAGTCGGGTGTGAAATCGTTGGCGTTTAGGGGGATTCCCGAAGGGCAACCATCGATAACAACACCAACATACAACCCGTGTGATTCGCCTAAAATTGAAACTCTGAAAAGACGGCCAAAGGAATTCATGTTTATAGCTTTAATTTTCACCAAAAATACAACAATTATTACAACCCCCAAGCTCGTCCTGATTTGCCCGTCCGAACGTGCCTTTTCGGCGTGGGCGGGCCTGCCCGTTCCGCAGGCGGGCAATCCGGATGAAGTAATATGTACTTAATGAAGTTGTTACATGGCTTTCGGATTACAAATCCGAAAGAGCATGTGGGTACGTACCCACGCGAAGGGATTCGCGCGGGAACGGTGCGGACTGAATATCTCATTCGTTAAAAAAACTAAATTTACAGTAAAAAGAAATCGGCTCAAGTTGCTTATTTAAAATAATTCTTAATTTTGCCATTGAATAATAATATAACCTTTTAAACTAAAAAATATGTCAGTATTAGTTGGAAAAAAAGCTCCTTTATTTGAAGCTGATGCCGTTGTTAATGGCGGTGAATTTGTAGAAAAATTTTCTCTTGAACAGTATATCGGTAAAAAACATGTGGTATTTTTCTTTTACCCATTGGATTTTACCTTTGTTTGTCCTACCGAAATTATCGCTTTTCAGGACAAAATGGAAGAATTTGAAAAAAGAAATGTTGCAGTAGTGGGCTGTTCGGTTGACTCGAACTTCTCGCATTGGGCATGGCTCAATACTCCCAAAGACAAAGGTGGTATCCAGGGCGTAAAATATCCTTTGGTTGCCGACCTGTCGAAAACCATTGCCGAAAATTATGATGTTTTAGCCGGTGAGT
Organism: Bacteroidales bacterium; assembly: GCA_027011095.1. Lineage (GTDB taxonomy): Bacteria > Bacteroidota > Bacteroidia > Bacteroidales > F082 > B16-G9. The sequence goes on along the minus strand of JALVAQ010000317.1, from coordinate 5,651 downwards.
ACGATTACGATGAAGACGGCAACGCATCCTTTAATGGTGCTGCTGTTGCCTATCGTGGTTTGTTTTTAATCGACAAGCAAGGTGTTGTTCGTCATCAGGTTGTTAACGATTTACCTTTGGGTCGTAGTGTTGACGAAGCCCTTCGTATGGTTGACGCCTTACAGTTTTTTGAAGAAAACGGTGAAGTTTGTCCTGCCGACTGGCATCCGGGCGATGACGCTGTTGAGCCTACTTTGGATGGTATTGCCAATTATTTGGCCAAGCACTAAGCCAAAAGAGTTTAATAAAAAAAGGCAGCCCGACAGGCTGCCTTTTTTTGTTATTCATCATCTTGCTGCGGATGATTTTCAATATATTTCTTATAAAGCTTAGAAAAGTAATTGTGATAAATTCTGTGAATAAAATGATCGTCAATAAGATAGTCATCGTAAATTAACTCCAACTGGTATAAAATACTTTTTGCCTTTAACAAATTGCCGGTAAAAATATAGTATGAGCAAATAGTAGAATAGAACGATATAACATCATCCAGTAGAAAGACTTTTTTATCAGGAAACATTTCCTTTAGCGATGTTCCATATTTATTCAGTAACTCTCCTGCATCGTCAATCTTTTTTGTATTAATCAAAAGGTTTAAGTAGTCGATTCTTATACCTAAATCATCAGGAAACCTGCTATAGGCGTACAGTACTATTTCTTTGTGTGATTTAAACTTGTTGATATCCAGGTAGCAGCGTGAGGTGTAGCTGTATAAAAAGGGTTTGTCAGGATGTTTTTTAACTAGATTGCGTAATAGTTTAAGGGATTCTTTTGGTTTACCACCAATCATATATTCTATGGCATCAGAGAGAACATCCAAATCGTTATCAGGCAATGTTCCCTTTTTTTCAACCAACCTGTCAGGGTCAATTTCAAACCCTTCAAACAATTTTTCTCCGAAATTAAAAGCCTCTTCTGCCTCAGCATCCGAAACGGAGTCTTCAAATTCATATTCCATAATACGGAACACGGCTTTTCTTGTTATTTCTTCAAGTTCATCCTTTTTAATTTCAATGTTTTCCGGTGGTGTTTCTTTAGGGTTATCCAATTGACTGAGCATTTGAAATACCTTAGACTCTACCTCGTATTCATATATAAAGGGTTCAAGAAAAGCGCGGTTTCCGCTAAAATGGTAATCCCCTTCATCATCATATTCTTCTTCGAACTCATCCATTTCATCAAATTCTTCACTCATTTCATCGTTGGGTAGCATAAAGGTATAATTTCCGGGACCGGCACTTTCATCAAGTATTGAAAGGTACTTTTTATAAGGTTCATTTTCATCGGTGATAACCAAAAAGGGCTTTCCGTCTTTGCCAAACTCCAGGTCGATGATGTCAACATCTTCATCGTCATCCAGAATGTATTTTGTAACATTGCTAAATGACTTATCGGGATAAAAGCCGTACTCTTCGGCAAATTCAAGCGCACCGTAAATAATGTTGTGTGCCAGGGTGTAATCTATTTCAACTGATTCACCTTTAAACACCTCCTCTTTAAAGTCGTTATACACGTACTCGGAAATATTAAACCGGAAAAAAGTATTTTTAACGCCAAGGCAAAAGGTATCAACAAGAAACAAACCCATGGTGATGTTTCCGGTTTTGTGTTTTCTTGCCACCATAATTTGAGCCAAACCGCCCTCTTGCCAGCCTTCATTAATAAGGCATTCGATGATTTCTAAATTTCTGGCTTTATTTTTAATATAGCTTTCAGGAGATAAAAATACCTGATTATTCTTTTTTTTCTTCTTTTTGGCCATTTTAAACAAGATTTTAAGGGGGTAAAAATAGTTAATTTTGAATGAATTATTGTTTTTATGTACCTTTACAAACCTAAATCTTTGTAAAAATGAAATCAGCCTTTTTCCTAATTGTTTTATTTCTGTTAACGATAACCGGTTCCTTTTGCCAGTCGATACCCTGGGAAAGAATTAACCCCAACCCCATTGAAAGCTCCCTTAAGGAGATAGTGCGTGTTCCGGGAACAAACCGTTTGGTTGCCATTGGCACAGGTGCTACCTTATTATGTACGGAAAATATGGGTGCTTCCTGGATTATCAACTATTATCCGGCCGGAATTTCACGATCGGTAAATCTTAATGCCATTCAGTTTGTGGATTCAAACTTGGGTTTTGCGGCTGGAGATCATTCAACTTTAATTAAAACCGTTAATGGGGGCCAGAGTTGGAAGGCTGTTATTGACAGTGGCGATGTTAACTTTCTTGATGTGTTTTTTATAAACGAACAAACCGGTTTTATGACTAAAAAAGACTCGGTTATGAAAACCACAGACGGCGGATTAAATTGGGTATCGGCGTGTATAGGTTCATCGTCTTTTTATTCTACTCCCAAGTATTTACATTTTATAAATGATTCTATCGGGTTTATTGGGAATACCGGACATTTATACTATAAAACCACCAACGCGGGAGCAACATGGGACTCGGTTGCCATAACCCCTGCCATTGAAGGTTTTGGAATGCGAGCTATTCAATTTCTTGATGAAAACACGGGGTTTGTTTCCGGAGTGGTTGATAACTTCTCTTCAAATACAAATTATATTTTGCGCACCTCCGATGGTGGCGCAATCTGGCAGGTGGTCTATACCGACCCTTTTAACTATGTCCAAAATTTCTATTTTTTCGATGCTCAAACAGGGTTTGCAACGGGACACAGGGTAATGTACGACAACATGATTTTACGAACCGTTGATGGTGGGCTGACCTGGCAGGAGTCAAATATGCCATATAGTTTCTTAAATTTAACAGCACCTTCTTTTTTGGATAACGGATACGGACTTTGTGTGGGCGACTATGGACAGATACTCAAAAGCAATGATTGGGGGCAGAACTGGTTTATCCGATACCAATGGACATTTCATGCTGCTGATATTAATGACGCTCAAATAGTGGATCAAAACACAGTCTTCATCGGGACAAGTGCCATTGGAAGTGGAGGCGTTGCTTCGGGAAATATTTATAAATCAACTGATGCGGGATATACCTGGGATAAAATGTTTGAAGCCAACCCGATATATGCTTTACAGTTTTTAAATCCTGATTTTGGAGTAGCTATAGGTAATTTTATGGGAGAATTATACAAAACTATGGATGGCGGTGCAAGCTGGGAAACCCTTGAAGTAAGTGGTTTTAATTTTGAAGCGAGGAGCCTTTGGTTTATAAATGAACAAACCGGATTTGTGGGAGGAGACGAAGGCGGCAATGCGGTGATTTATAAAACAACCGACAGTTGTAAAACCTGGCAAAAAAGTGATGTGTGGCTTCACCGTTTTGACGAAATAAATAACATGGCTTTTGCTAACGATTCAAATGGTTTTGCAGTAAGCAGGTATATTCAGGATTATTTTTTACGCACATACAATCAGGGCGATACATGGGTTGTGGACTCTTTTGATGTTTCCGCTTATGTGAGAAAAATATATTTTATTAACCCTGATACAGGCTTTGCAATCGGGAATAAAATTTTAAAAACTACCAATGGTGGCGATACATGGGAAGCCGTTCCACATGACCTTGAGGGGCAATATCAGTTTACGGATATTGATTTTCCCACCGAAGAGGTTGGCTATATTACCGTTTCGGATAATGCCAAAACTTTGTTACGAACCGATGACGGTGGTGATAGCTGGTACTCGCTTGATATTGAATTCTATACGACTTCCACTCCTGATGCACTTGCATTCTTTTCAAAAGATGAGGGGCTGGTAATGGGTGAAAACAGTATTATATTCAAAACCTATACCGGTGGATTTGTGGGGATTGATAAAAACAAAAGCAATTCAACCGGGGATGTCGGCCTTGTTTGTTATCCCAATCCTGTTACAAGCAGCCTGACGATTGTATTTCCTGATAAAAACACCGATTGGCATATTGTTTCGTTTTATACCACTGCCGGAAGATTGGTAAAAAAAGTGATTCTGTCAGGGTATAATAAAAACACAACCATCAACCTCTTCGACTTGAATACAGGAGTTTATTTTGTTGTTGCCGAATCATCCAATGGCAATAAATCATCGGCTAAGATTGTGAAGTTATAAGCTCGGATGTCGGGGGAATTTCGTGTTAAAATATTCCAAACACCCCGTTGGGCACGATGCCTATCCAATGCCAATAGGTTTCGCCAAGCAGGATGTTTACAAACCATCCCACAAACATCATGGTGATACCGTATTTAAAGGTGTCGGTAAGGCTGTACTGATCGGTTTCGTACAACAGCGCTGCCGGTTTACTGTTAAACGGAAGCACAAACACATATTCTATTAAAAAAGCTACCGGTAGCGCCAGACTTACCACCGGATAGTTAAAACGGTTGGCCACACCAATGGCGATGGGAATAAAAATCATGGTACGCATGGTTTTCGACTGGAATATCAGCGCGCTGAACATCATGGCTCCGGTTAACGAGAGATAGAAAATCCAAAAGGGTGTGTTGTTGCCAAACCCCATGGCATCAAAAGCGGCGTTTACCGAAATGGAGGGCAGGTCGGTGGCTTTAAATCCTGCGCCCAGGGTGTAGGCTCCTGCCGAGAAGAGCATCAGGTGCCACGGGATATCCACTTCGTTCCAGGTTAATATACCAATACGGGGTAGCAATGCAATAATGGCTCCCATAAATGCCACTGCTGTGGGGCTGATGCCATGATATTTATCGGTACTCCAAAGTGCTAAAATAGAAGTGAACAGAATGATGGCTTTTATCTCCTGAAAACTGATTTTTCCGAGCTTTGACAGTTCATCTTTCAATCGCTCCATTCCTCCTTCAATTTGCGGTAGCCGCTCTTCTTTTTTCAACGGGAAAAATATTTTAACGGCAATGATATAGCCTAAAAACATCATTACCAATGCCACCGGAAAGTTAGCTGTCATCCAGTCGGAGAAGTAGATGTCGGCACTGGTGGCGCCCATAATCAACGATGCCGCCAACAGGTTTGCTCCCGACCCTGTAACAAACCCACCTGCACCAATGTTAATGTAAAACAGGTTCTGCAGCACGATGTTACGGCCGAAGTTATTTTTGTTTGTGCCACCCCGCGCTCCATACACTGCTGCAATTACCATAAAGATGGGTAGTAAGATGGCCGCTTTGGCTGTGGTTGCCGAAATAAACGCCGACAATACCACATTAATGAACAAAAAGCTTAAAAAGATGGAGGAGGCGCGTTTGCCAAAATGCACGATAAACCACAACGCAAACCGTTTGGCCAGTCCGGTTTTAACCAGCATACTGGCCAACACAAACGACATAATGTTAAGCCACATTACCTTGTGGCCAAGCTGGGCATAGGCCTCCTTTTCGCTTAACACTCCCAGCAGTACCAACGAAATAATAAGAATAAGTGAAGTTAAATAGTTGGGTATGGCTTCGGTCATCCACAATACAATGCTTAAAACAAACACAGCCATCATGGCAACATTCATACGCGAAAACTCAGCAGCTCCAACCGTATCAAATATTTTTCTTGCGTAGTCGCTTAGCGAATCGGGGTTGATATGGCCAAGAAATGCAGGTTGCGCAATAAAGTAAATAACAATAAATAGTATGATAGCCAACGGGCCGCCAATGGTGGACAATATTTGCTCAAACTTTGAT
>JALVAQ010000316.1 GCA_027011095.1 Bacteroidales bacterium | reverse complement strand
ACAGAAAGACAAATTGAATTAGTTTCTCAAATATTAGAAAAATTCCCGAAATTAATTGACCCAAATAAAGAAAATAATCAAGCAGATCCTTGGTTAATTGCCATGGCTATTGAAATAATAGAAGAGCCAAGTTTATTTGGAAATAAAAATGTTGTTTTAGTGAGTCAAGAAAAGTTATCGTCAAATATTAAAATCCCGGCAGCATGTAAAGCTTTTGGTGTTAATCATATTAATTTAGAAAAGTTTTTTGAAGAAAATGGCTGGAAACTTGGTCTAAAAAAATAACGACACACCAACACATAATATAATAATTAGGCATCTAGTAGTGAATATTAATGTGTTAATCCTAAATAAACAGCGTAGTAAATTGAAAATCAGTGTTTATAATTTCCAACTTTTCATATTACCAACCGTTTAACACCAGTAAATATTATTCAGTGCCTTTTTGAGTCTTAAGGTTAATCTTCAACCCTAAGTTAACATTAATAAATCCAACCATGGCGGGGTCGGATGAACCCATCAACCCGAAGTTTGAATAAAATACCACTTCCGGTTCGGTTGAAAAGAACAGATAAATATTGTCTGAAAATATTTTTCTGTCATATTCAAGTAATAACCCGACACCGAGTCTGTTATTATTCCGGTAGTCAGCCTTATACTCGTGTTCAGCACTTTCGCCGGAAAGCCTTTGGGTGCCTGTTTCGTTGACCTTATAATAGTTTAACCCGAGTTTCGGCCCAATATAGAGGCCCGACCTTGTATTGTTCAAAATATCAAAACCATAACCAATCGAAAACGTCAATCGCCGGTTTTCACCCTTAACCTCTCTGTAATAATCCTTTCCATCAGCATCCGACATAAAATCATAACTGTAACCGGCATAATGAAAACTTTGTGAAACTGCAAATCCAATCCGGTTTCTTGCGTTGAGATATTGGTTATAACCCAATTCGTACCCGAAATTATTCAAAAACTTATCATAACTACCATATGAATAGACAGCCGAAACCGTAACCTCCTGAGCAAGTATGGTTACTTGATTTATTAAAAGTAAAGATACAATGAGTAAAAAATACTTTTTCAAAGCTCAGGTTTTATTTAATGAAGTTGTTTAAAATTAACTTTTCCGATAGTTATCGGTGAGGCTATGCTGCGTGCCGTCTTAATATTTCTAATTTTCCTGCGTATTTATTTAATTTTCCTACTTGTCAAGTCTCTTGAAGAATGATGAATTGTTAAAATATCTATTTGATTCTCTTGAACTATTTTATAAATAATTCTGTAATTTCCTTCGATTAGTTCTCTAATATTTTCTTGATTTAGTTCAGACACAATCTTTCCTGAACGAGTCTGAGTTTTTAATATTCTTGTCCTGGTTTTAAGTCTGTCTACCTGAAATTTTGCATACCGCTTAGAATCTTTCGAGATATATTCTGCAATATCCTTCAAATCGTCTTTTGCCTGAAGCGTCCAATTTACTCGAACCATTTCTCAATTTCATTTTCCATTTCACTCTCCGATATTACTTCCCCATTCTCCGATTGCTTGTTTCCTGTTTCAATCTTTTCAATTAAGATTAAATTTTCAACCAACTCATCAATTGAAAACTCTTCAGGGAATTTATCAATCTGTTTTTTAAGTCCTTCTTTTGTCAACATTATCATTTATTTTTTATTAGTCCAAAGATACAAATAATGGCTATCGTTTCTTAATTGAGTGCATTTTTCTTAATATGCAAGGTAACGCAAGAATAACATATAAACCAAGTAACAAATTATATTTTGAAGTGAGACAGCAATTGAAATTATGATACAATTTATTAATATACTGCATCTTAACCACAAGTCAAATCTTAGACTTTAAACAACTTCAATCATTAAAACATTAACTCACCACCAACTTAAATCCTACACCGTGAACATTAATCAGTTCTACTTTTGGGTCTTCTTTTAAGTACTTCCTCAGTTTGGTAATATACACATCCATCGAGCGGGCATTAAAGTAGCTGTCGTCGAACCAAATTTTATTCAACGCAACCGACCTGTCCAGCACATCGTTAATATTTTCGCAAAGCATACGCAACAGTTCGGCCTCTTTCGAGGTTAATTTGTGTTGCTCCTTATTAATCATCAACAGCTGACGGTTATAGTCGAAGGTGTATTTTCCAAACTTGTAAATGTTACTGCTATTCTTTTTATCGGCGGCTTGTGTTCTGCGTAAAATCGCTTTAATACGCATGAGCAACTCTTCCATGCTAAAAGGTTTAGTCATGTAATCATCAGCACCCATCTCAAAGCCTGTAATTTTATCCTCCTGCATATTTTTGGCCGTTAAAAACAGAAAAGGCACCTTTTTATCCAGTTTCCTAATCTCTTTGGCAAGGGTAAATCCATCCATGATGGGCATCATCACATCAAGGATACAAAAATCAAAATCCTCGTGTTTAAACTTGTTCAGTGCCTCTTTGCCGTTGGGAGTTAAAACTGTTGGAAACCCTTTTGCATCCAAATACGATTTAAGGATATTTCCCAAATTTTTGTCATCTTCTGCCAATAAAACTTTTACTTGTTTTTCCATGGTTATTCGTTTTAAATTTTTTCAATGGGTAAACTAATGGTAAAGGTTGAGCCTTTACCCGGTTCCGAATCAACCGAAACCATTCCGCCGTGCAACTCTGCAATTACCTTAACATAATTAAGGCCAAGGCCAAAGCCCTTAAAATCGTGGAGGTTGCCCGTGTGAACACGATATAGCTTTTCAAATATTTTTTTCTGATTCGATTTACTAATGCCAATACCATTGTCGGAAACTCTTACCAAAATTTTACCCCCTTTGTTAATGGTGTTAACTACAATTTTAGGAGGCACAAGGGTATATTTAATGGCATTATCCAGCAAATTAATAATGGCATTGGTAATATGTGTTTTATCACCTGTAAAAAGGCTTTCGGTAACGTTGTCCAAAAGGGTAATGGTTCCCTCTTTCGACTGCACTTCCAGCTGTTTACGGTTAACTGCATCGGCAACAATCTGATGCATGTCAAGTAACTCTTTCTTCAGCTTCATCCTGCCCTGAGAAAAAACAGCCTGCTGCAATATCTGCTCAGCCATATCTCCAAGCCTTTTGTTTTCTTCACTGATAACACTGATGTAGCTGTTGTACATATCCTCCGATTTTTGAATGTCGCGGTCACGCAATGCCTCACAGGCCAACGCAATGGTTGATATGGGTGTTTTAAATTCGTGCGTCATGTTGTTAATTAAGTCGTTTTTCATTTCCGACAATTTTTTCTGTTTGAAAATTGTTTGAATGGTCATGTAAAACGCAACAATGATAATTAAAAACAAAACAATCGATACCGACAACAGCCGCCATATCTGTCTGATAATAAATTGCTGTTCGTTGGGAAAATAGATTAACAATTTTTCGGGAACATAAAAGGTGCCGGGCGATACGGCAAGGTTATAGGCAAAACTTTCGGTTAATAGTTCCTGCGGAAATTTACCGGTTTTTTGCAACAACATACGATTGGTAAACGGGTCGTAAATACCAAACTCATAGTCGGTTTTTATGCCTTTCGCTTTTAAGCTTACCTCAATAACCGAATCAATTTCCGCCCTGTTAAAAATAAACTGGTTTTCGGTTTTGCCATTTTGATAATCGAAAATAATATCCTGAAGCTGCGATTGTGTTTTTCGCACCCTTCTCATAAGCTTGCTAAAATCGTGTTCCGAGCTTACCTTTTGAAGATCGTAAAACAGCACCTGATTTAACGAGTCATACGTGTCAAAAGCCTTTTGATTGTTTGAGTAAACCTGCTGCTGATTTAACAAGTCGTGTCGAATTTTCTGATGGTCAACATACTTAACAACATGACTCATGGCTTCGTTAACATCCCTTATAAAAGTAGAATACTTAACCTTTGCGGCATCACGAATCCAAAAAACCTGAATCACCATCAGCCCGATTGTGGCAAAAGTTACCACCCCTATTAATATTGCCGTATGCCAATTTTTCACTGAGCAAATGTACTAATTCATCAATACCAACGACCACCTGAAACTCAACACCTTAACATTTATTAACACTTGTTATAACTGCTTAACATATCAACTCGGCGGCATGCCCTACTTTTGTATCAGCAAAAAAGCGGTAAGGTAAATTACTATCATAACTGCGTTTTGTTAAAAGGGTTTTCATAATTGTTGGTTTAAGGCGGCTTTCGGGTCGCCTTATTTTTTTGGGCAGCCGGGCGGGCTGTTCGTTGTACTCCTCACCCCAAAACCGTTTCAACCCTGTCGGCTGCGTGGCTTCCGTTGGTCGCCCCGTACCCTCCGGTTTCAATCGGTTTTGTTGCTGCGGGGTGCCACTGCCATCCCTGCTGCGGGTTATTACTTATTACCTGATTCCAAAAGCTTTAACATTTTACGGTTAAGTTATTTTTTTTCATTATCTTTGAAACATCACTTTAACATTCTGTTTATTTGCCGCCATGAAATACCGGTTTATCATATCAACGTTTTGCCACAGGGTTTTAAGCCGTCTAAGCATGGCCGCCAATAACCGTTTCCGGTTGTTTTTTGCAAACTGTTATACCAAATCCGGCATTTTGGTTTTTAACGCAAGCGTAAACAATTGGAAATCGGTGGTTTATACCCCACCCCACTAGCGTTCTCACAATATTTAGGTTAGGAAAAAACAGGTTTATTCTGCCGGCCGTTCCGGCCGGGGAGTGTTTTGTTTTTTGCAAAGCAGGATTGTCTGCCAACCGGGCCGGAACGGCAAGGTAGCGTAAGGTAAAAGTCCCGATAGCTATCGGGAATAAACTAATTTTTCCACCTAAATTTTACAACCATGAAAAAACTAATAAAATATTTAATATCGCTAACGGTAATAGTAGCCTTAAGCGCAGCTTTTATGGCAAACACACACAAAACCGAAACCAGTACCAAAGCTGAAAACCCGCCACCGTGTTGGATAAATCCGGAAGTATCTTTAAAAGGAGATTGTGTTAAATTTAATGAAAATGCTAATTATGTGGTGCACATGACTATTGTTGACATATGCTCCAATCCTAATAATGTGCTTTATGACTCTACTAAAACTTTTCTTTCTGATAACAGTTCAACTCACTTTTGCGTACCTAATCAGCTTTGTACCGTTGACCAAACATCAAAATTTTTTGTAGTATATGTTACGGCAATAAAAAAAGACAACACAAACGGAAGCATCATCTGTTCAGGGCAAGCTGCATCAGCAACCATGAACTGTGAGGAATTAATGTATTTTACTGATATTATTGTAAATCTAAACTAAACACAAAAAGGTACAGCATGACTATATCCATGCTGTACTTTTTTAATACTTACAAAAAATGAGGGATAAAATTAGAATTTTATTCGTTTTATTGTTATTATCTCCAACTTTATTTTCCCAAAATCAGGCAAACATCTGGTATTTTGGAACATTCTGCGGTTTAGATTATAATAGCGGTGTTCCTGTAAAAATAAACAGTAATATATCAGGTACGGGTACAGCTGTTATGTGTGACAGTCTGGGAAATTTGTTGTTCTTTTCCGATGGTAATCTAATATATAATAAAAATTTCGATATAATGTTAAATGGGGATATATTAATGGGTGATGACCCTATTTGTACCCAACGTGTTATTATTGTACAAAAACCAGGAGGTACTAATTTGTATTATGTATTCTTTGTTGGAAGAGGTACATTTACTAATACTGGAAAATATGGTTTATGGTATGATGTAGTAGATATTGAAGGTGATGATGGATTGGGCGAAATAATTGAAAAAAATGTATTCGTTTCATCTGCATGGGACGCACAAGAAAAACTTTTTGCAGTAAAGCATACCAACAACAAAGATATTTGGATTGTTACCCATAAAGTAACCGAAAATAAGGTTGCCTCTTTTTTACTTACACAAAACGGCTTGAATACAAATCCCATTCTTAATAATGTCACTTCTGTTTATCAGGTACAAAGTCGTCAAGGATACATGAAAATATCCTACGATAGAAAGTTTTTCTTTAATGCTTACGAAAATGCACAACCTTATTTTTTTGAAGTGGGGAAATTTAATGATACAACAGGTACTATTAATATCCTTTATTATTTGACAAAAGTTGATAGTCAGGGGCGTTTGTTACAACCTTTCGGCATTGAGTTTTCTCCTGATTCAAAACTTGTTTATATCTCATTCAATACCAGAGATGATGATATTGAAATCTATCAATACGACATGCAATATGTGGAAGATCATGTACAGTTTGCACAATCGGCCATTTTAATAGGTAAAGGCCCGGGAATGGGTTTGCAATTGGCTCGTGACGGAAAAATATATTGTTCATCACCAGAAGAACTCCCCTATCAATATGTAAGTGTAATTAACAAGCCGTGGATAAAAGGAACTGGTTGTAATTACCGAAAAGATATTATTTATTTTGCTCCTATGGCAACTGTAGATTACAGTTTCCCCAACATCCTCCTCGATTACCTCTACCGTTTTGAGTGGGAGGGCGAGTGCTCGGGGCCTTCCAATGCCATAAAGTTCAAGCCCAACTTTATGTTCCCCGATTCCATACACTGGAACTTCGGCGACCCCGCTTCCGGTGCCGACAGCATCTCGCACGAGCTAAGCCCCGTGCACTATTTCAGCTCGGGCGGCGAGTTTGAAGTCTCCGCCGATGTGTGGTACCCGCCCGACAGCGCCAACCCCTTCGGAAGGTTCGAACACACCTCACGGGTGGTTACCGTAAAACAAGCTCCCCAACCCGATTTGGGAGCCGACACCCTTATTTGCAACGGAACCTCCATTGAGCTTAACGGCGGTGCCGGCCAGGGCAGCTACCTGTGGAGTACCGGCGACTTCGGCATGAACGACAGCCTTGTTACCGTTTCCGACACAGGCACCTATTGGGTAAAGGTAAACGCACCCAACGGCTGCTCTACCACCGACTCGGTTTGGGTGGGATGGAATCCTCCGGCACAGTTCGTTGAAGACAGTTTGGTAATTACACCTACTGCCTGCGGAGGAAGCTCCGGCAGCATCACAGGGCTGATGGTGGATGGTGTGCCACCCCTCACCTATGAGTGGCAGGATGCCGAAGGCAATCCCCTCGGCAACAGCCTTGACCTTTTTAACCTTGGCGTGGGTAACTACTTTTTGCAGGTTACCGATGGTAACGGCTGCACCACCCTCTCCGGTTCCTATACCATCACCGATGCCGGCAACATTACCGTGGATACGGTTTCGGTTGAAGCATCGCACTGCAATCAAAACAACGGCAGCATCACCATAACGGCACACTCGGGCGCAACAACCTTTTTTAATTACTCCGTTGATGATGGTGCTTCGTGGCAGCAGAACAATCCGCTCTTTCAGGGAGTGGCTGCCGGAAGCTACATTGTCCGCGTAAGCGACACCAACGGATGCCAAAGCGTGTATAACCACAATCCGGTAACGGTGGAAGAGCTGTCAGCTCCTACAATTACCAACATATCAACCCTTGACGAAACCAATTTCGATCAAAACGGCGAAATACACCTTACCGCCACAGGTAGCGGAGTGCTTTATTACTC
>JALVAQ010000315.1 GCA_027011095.1 Bacteroidales bacterium | reverse complement strand
CCCTTGTAATAATAAAAACATTGGTCATCCGTATCATATACCAAAAGCCCTGTGGCGGGTGAGGTTATGGCGTTACGTTGCGCTTTTGTCATACGCGGAATAAGCATTCCTGCCGTGTCGGATTTTACTTCCAGCATGGCGGAAGGGTCGGCGGTTGAACCATCGGTGTTGATGGCTACCTGTGCGTTGAGTGCCAGGGTGGCCAGTAGCATCAGGGTTAAAAGAGTTAGTTTTTTCATGATTATTTATTTTTTATTTAATGGTCATTTGCCCTGCGGGCGTTATTTGCTTCGCGTTATTTAGCCTCCTTTCAGTCGGCCGTCATTTGCTTCGCTGTCATTGGCTCGCGTAATTGGTTTGCTACGCAAACTTTGTTTATCTCCCTGCGGTCGATGTTATCTTGTTTCTTTTTTCTTCCCGATAGCTATCGGGACTTTTATCTTCTCCTCCTCTTTCCCCACTCCGCCACCCCTTCCTTATGGTCGGGGTGTTGGGTGGGTTGAAACCAAATTTCTGCCTTTGGTTTTTGTCAATTTCTTTTTTGTAAATCCGGTTTTGGTGGTTAAACAATGTGTAATTATGCAGGCCTTCGTTTTTAAATACAACGACTACTACCGGCCTGTACTACTATCATGTTTTAAAGGAAACCGTAACCTGTTTTTAGTTGAATAACCAAAAAATACATTGGGAAAAGGCAGAATTTGAATTGATTTCATAATTGTTTCAGTAAAATTTTCTTAGCTAAATTCGGTTATTACAAAAGCCAATTCAAGCACCATTTAGAATTCGGCAGGTTTTAATAAAAAAGCGGCAACTATGAATTAGAATTTGGCAGGTGATTTGGCTGTGAGTATTTTGTAAAGTCTCTAACCGGAGTTGTTAAAACCTAAATCTTTTCATTTTAACAGGACGATGGAAATCAGAAGGTAAATATTAAACAACTTCATTTATAAATTTTTAGTAGTTTTACAGTTGAGAAAATACCAAGCTCATGACCCGCTTAAAACTACTAATGATTAATCTGATTTTTTTGCTGCCCGGCTATTTTGCTACAGTGAATGCCGACAATACTAATATTGACAGTTTGGAAAATATGCTTTCAACCACCGGCGAACCGGAACAGGCAGCCATTTTAAATGAGCTTTCAAACCGGCTGCGGCATACCAATGTTGAAAAAAGTATTGAATATGCTAAAAAGGCACGGCGGCTTTCCGAAAAATTTAACCAACCTGTAGAAACATACAATGCATTGCTTAATCTTGAAGTAGCTTACTCAAGAATGGACACACTAAACCTCACCATTAAATACTGTAAGGAGGCGCTAAAAGTAGCCGGTCAACTAGGAGATAGCATGTTAATAGCCCGGGCTAATTTTGAACTTGGCACAAACTTTTCCGAAAAAGGACAGTATGAAAAAGCTTTGAAATATCTGTTGCAATCATTGCACATTGTGGAAAAAAAATACGATGATGGCGATTCGATAAACACCATTCATCCACTTGCTTTTATTGCCAACAATGTAGGCGTATTGTATAACCGTATTGGCAACAAAAAAAAAGCGTTACAGTATTACCGGTTAAGTTTGAATATTAAAAGCAAGCTGGGCGATTCGGCAGGCATCGCCAACATACTCAACAACATGGGGTTGATTTATGCCGAAAACAGCGCATTTAACAAAGCGGATGAATACTACTCTAAATCCATTGCTATTTTAAGAAAAATAGACGACAGTACAAGCCTGGCCGAAACCATATTTAACAAATGGGAGTTGGACATTAAACGAAAACAATTTCAAGAGGCACTGGCCTATTACGATAGCGTGAAAATGTTTAAACCCTATTTTAACGGGCGTACATTGACGATGATGTATGCCAATAGCGCAGACCTCTTTTTGAAGCTTAACAAACCTCAAAAAGCTTACCCGAATATTAAAAAATCGCTGGAAATGGCCAAGGAAACAAATATTCTTGCTATGGTAACAAAAAGCTACCGGCTGTTTTCGGAATATTATGCGCAACTATCCGATTACCGGCTGGCTTACATATATCAACAGAAGTTTGTTAAGCTAAACGATTCGTTGATAAATACCGCACTTACCTCTAAGCTGGCAGAAATGCAAACACGTTACGAAACCGAAAAAAAAGAGAAGCAAATTACCATTCTTAAAAAGGATAAGCAATTAAAGGACGCAGAGCTGGAAAAGCAAAAGAGTGTAAAATTTATTTTTCTCGCCTCATTTATCCTTGTCATTATCATAGCTGTTCTGCTTATCAGCAGGATGAAAGCCAGACAAAAACACAAACAGGCAGAGTTGGAAAAAAGAAACCTTGAAAATGAGCAAAAACTGTTGCGCAGCCAAATGAACCCTCATTTTATTTTTAATTCACTCAACTCAATACAAGGCTTTATTTCGGCAAACGACAGCTTTAAAGCCATGGGCTTTTTGTCGAAATTCGGCCATTTGATACGCCGGATTCTGGAAAACAGCAGAGAGAGTTTTATCACCCTGGAAAACGAGATTGAAACCCTCCGCCTCTATATCGAAATGGAAAAACTAAGGTATAAAGATGTTTTTGATTACGAGTTACTTGTTAACGACAGTCTTGATGTGGAAAATACTTTTATCCCTCCTTTAATCATTCAACCTTTTGTTGAAAATGCCATTGTGCACGGCTTAAGCCCCAAAGGGAAAAACGGGAAACTAACGGTGTCTTTTTATAAAGAAAGTAACAAGCTGATTGTTAAAGTTACCGATAACGGTGTCGGCAGAAAAAAAGTCCCTGCCACCCGGCCCGATTCGGAAAATAGCCATAAATCGCTGGGCGTTAAGCTTACACAGGAAAGGTTAACCCTCCTTGGTAAAAAAACCAAAGCCATCGCTTCGTTTATTATAAACGACCTTAAAGATGACGACAACCGGCCTTTGGGTACCGAAGTGGTGATTATTGTTCCTCAAAAAGAGTAGTTTATCAATATTTATTACCTTTACACCAACTATGATAAAAGCTGTAATTATAGACGATGAAGCCGAAGGCCGGAACGTAGTAAATAACATTGTAAAAAATTATTGTACGGAGGTTGAAATTGCAGGAGAAGCGGCTACAGTTGCTTCGGGTGTTAAGCTGATACAAAAAACCAACCCCGACCTTGTTTTTCTCGATGTTCAAATGCCGGATGGTACCGGGTTTAACTTACTTGAACAGTTTGATGAGATAGCCTTTCAGGTGGTTTTTGTAACCGCTTACGAGCAATACGCCATAAGAGCTTTTAAATACAGCGCCATCGACTATATATTAAAACCCATCGACCCGCAACTGCTTATTGAAGCGGTGGAAAAAGCAGGAAAATTATCCCCCGGAAAAAATCAGTCTTCCGAACGGGTTAGCAACCTGCTTGAAAACAGCAAAAGTATTTCCAAAATAGCACTGCCAACCCTAAACGGATACCGGTTTGTAAAGGTTCAGGACATAGTAAGGTGCAAGTCGAATAATAATTACACCCTTTTTTATTTGCAAACCAACGAACAATTTATTGTAACCCGTACCCTTAAGGATTATGAAGAGCTGCTAAAAAATGAATCGTTTATAAGGGTACACCAGTCGCACCTAATAAACCTTAACTATGTGGAACAATACATAAAAGGCGAAGGCGGTACCGCTATTATGAGCGATGGTTCGGAGATAGAGGTGTCGCGCCGAAAAAAGGATTTGTTTTTAAAGCGTATTTTGCACGAATAAAAAAATCATTCTGTTTTCCCGGTAAACACTTTTTTAACTATCCGCATATTGCTTTCTATAAGCTTAACAATATAAATCCCTTTTGTTTCATTAATTTGTAATTTAATTTCTTGTCCTGATGCTGTTGTTTCCGCTACTTTTCTTCCTGTAATATCAAATACCATCACCGTAGCAGGTTGCCGGGTATTTTTATTATTTCTTATTACATATATCGTACCTTTACTATCAGCATATATATTGGCGATACCGGAGCCGGAAGTTTGGCCAATACCCAAGGCACTATTGATAAAATGTATCCTGAATCTTTCGGGTGCTTGATAAGTTGTTGCTTCAAATTTATAAACCGGGTTTTTCTTAAAATCAAAATAGCTTCCAAGTGCTAAATCTTCAAGAAATATTTTGGTATTATCGGGAATAGTACACGCTTTAAGATTAAGCTGTTGTGTTCCGCTGATACCGGCTTTAAAGCTAATATTTTCAATACGGGTTCCGCCATATATCATTGGTACGGCTAATAAACTCAGTTTGTCATTCTGCCGGGCAAACCAAAGTTGGGGAGCATCATTGTTTTGAGGACTAAATTTAAGCACATCTCTTCCGCTTTCGTATGCTTCGGTATTGCTATCATCAAAACTTACCCACAATTCGTCTGATTTATCACCGCTAACCGCATCAATAACCAAATAGGGTAACTCATCTGCACTTTTGGCTTTGTAATAGGGTTGATTTGAATGTACTCTGGCCGACATGGGAATGGTAAAATACATGTTGGCATTATTGGTTTTAATAAAAAAGCTTTGACTTCTTGGTATAATTCCGTTGGCGAGGCTGCCCTGCCCCTGCGAATTCCGGTATGCATAGTTACCTGCTGTGGGATTCCAAACCCATATACTTCCATCTATTCCTGTTGTATCCCAACCCGGACCGTCCCAGTCTAAAGCACTGGCGTATGGGTTTCCAACCATGTTATACCCATGTGCCGTACCCGAGTAAAACAGCTGTGGTGTTGACCATTGCGATCCGTCGAGGTAATAATCCTGACTGTTTAAGTTGCCTGCAAAGGAAAAAGTTGTATCGTTATTGGCATCTATCCAAACCATAAATCCGGTGGCAGGGGTGAGGGCTTTTGTGAGTGAAGTAATGTAGCTCCAACTATCGTCAGGCTCATTATACTCCAAAAGCCACACATCGGGATTATGGTTAAAAAACAGGTCATTAACAACAGCACTGTCAATGGGTGAAGAAAGTTGATGCCATTTACCTGAAGATACAAATTGTTTTACAGTAATCTGTCCTGATGTCTTCAAATACTGTTCGCCAAGCAACGAGGCGTTTCCGGAGGCATTTGATTCAAGCGTAAAGTTTTTTGCCAATGAAAGTTGTGTTAAGGTTGGAAAGTTTACTGCATTTGGCGATACGGACACATCGGTTAATGAGGTGGGAATCGTGTCGCTATTCCAGTTTCCGGTAATGTACCAACTGCTGTCCACACTTCCCGACCAGGTTGCGGATACGGAATTTAAATTCACGTAAATATCATCGAGGTAAATACCCCCGGAACCTATGGGACTGTTGGTATGAAATCCGAAATAATAAGTTCCCGTTGTTGCCGGTGTTATATCGGCTTTGCCAAGGGTAAAACTCCAATTGGTAATGTCATTATTCGACCAAATTACTGTACTGTTCATGGAAGAAATATCAGGATAATCACCGTATTTAATTTCAAGTGATTCATGGCCGCCAACACTACTGTACACAAAAGCAAGTTCATAAGAAACACCGGCTTGTAATAAAAAACCCGGTGTAAAAAACCAATCATCCGACGATTTATTTGCTGGAGTGCCGACAAAAACGGTTCCATTTCCCGAATAGCCGTAAGCACTTTGGGTTTGCCATTTTACACCGTCGTTATTTGCATCTTCAACGGTCATGCAAGAAGGTAAATTAGGGGTGGTTACATTTTCAAAGTTTTCAAAGTAAGGCAAATTAGAAGGATTACAGGGTGTTGAAAAGCTTTCGGGACCCGACCATTCGCTGTAACTGCCTCCTCCACACAAAGAACGAACGTACCAATCGTAATCGGTACTTGCTGTAAGTGGCGAAAGCGAATAAGGATTCGTGCTTGTGCCGCTTATGGTTACTCCCGTTCCTTGTGTAAATCCTGCGTTTCCGTATTCGATATCCCACGCAGTGGCACTGCCTTTTTCCTTCCATTTCAGTTGGGCTGTGGTGGCGGTAATGTTTTGTGTCCAAAGCGAATCGGGATAAATGCCGGGGCATGTATTGTCGTCAATAGTAATGTCGTCAATATACCAGCCCTCTTTAGTAATGCTGTTGTCGGAACTTAACTTAAATCGTATTTTAACTCTTTGTCCTTTAAAATTTTCAAGCGAATACTTCTCATTTTTCCACCAGGTGTTATCAGCAGGGTTACCACCCCATGTGGAATAGGAATTTTCATCAAACCGTTGCCAGGCAGAGTAGTTGTTTGCACTTCCTTCGTAAGCACTGGTGGGAAGTGTTCGCCAACTGCTTCCGTTATCGGTGGATATCTGAACCTTGCAATAGTCGTTACCGCCTTCAGTTTTTGCTATGTGCCAGAATGTTAAATAGGGATGGGCTGTTTTTGACAGATCAACATAGGAATTCATTATCAGATAATTGGTATTAAAGTCGGAGTAGGCATTGTGTGCACTTTTCGAACCTCCGTGTTTTAGAGAGGTATTTAAGGTAAAATCAACCGAATTTCCGGAAGCATTACCGAATTTCACAAAACCTGACTCAAAATCTTCGGTCACAGGCAGCGAATAGGGTGCTGTGGTGGTGGTAAAATTAATGGGGCCTGTCCAGAGACTGGAACTGGTTCCCGAACAGTTTTTCTTTACATACCAATCGTAGGAGGTGGAAGGAGAGAGTCCGGCAATGGTATAGGTTGTATCGGAAATATTTGAAATCGTTGTCCCGTTTCCGTGCGAAAATCCCGGTGTGCCATATTCAATATCATAGGTGGGCGAATAGAGTTGCGTCAACCACGATACTTGTGCCGAATCGCCCCATGCAGTTGTTTGCGGGCTCAACGGCGGAGCACAATTTACTGCCGATTCGCGTATGGTAACATCATCAATATTAAGTCCTGTACTTCCGTTGTTTTCAATAACCTCAAAGGCGACCCGGGAGTCGGAGGTGTTGTTCGGGAGTACTATAGTATCGTGAACCCAGCTGTTTATCGTTGTATTTTGATATGTCTTGAGAACTATCCAGGAACTTGTTGCGGCAGATTTGTAGAGCACATTAAATTTATAATAACCATAACTCGTACCGTACCAGAAATCCATTTGAGGGGTGGTAAGGCTGCTTAAATCCAACGGTGGCAGGATGAGCCTGGTGCGGGCATTATTTTTCATAAAGTATGCATTGTATGAACCGGAATGGGCTGATGAAATATAGTATCCGTCTCCATTCTGAAATTTCCAGTTTTCGTTATAAACATTCACATATTCCTGCGTCCAACAACCCGGTATATTTCCGCTGTTTTCAAAGTCTTCTGTCCAGGGGAACGACGAAATGGTGCACAGTGAATCTACAATGATATAACCGGTACGTGTAAGCGTATTTGTAGTGGAACCGTTGCCAACGGCAAGCGTAACCGAATAGGTACCGGGATTAGTGAATTGAACCCACGGGTCTTTCGAACTTGACGAAGTGGAACCGGCATAGGTAACAGTATTGGGGCTAAACGACCAGCTCCATGTAGTGGGGCTACCGTAACTGATATCATAAAACTTTACCAGTTCGCCCGAGCCGGGATTGGCAGTGTTGACTACAAAATCGGCTGTTAATGAAAACGTTCCGAATTTGAATTTTGAGATTTTGGTTTTCGGTAAAGCAGCTGCATATTGGTTGGTGTACCAAAACATTGTGTCGTTGGAAGGGTCGATGGAAATGTTTGAATAATCGCCCCAACGACTTTCAGGCCCTTGAAGATGGGAACCATTGTAAATAACTTCTTCGGCAACATCAAAAACCCCGTTTCCGGCAGCAAAGGCTGTAGGGCTTTGGGCGGCATATCTTATTCCGGGATAGGTTGAAGAACCCGAAACGGAATAACCCATTGCAATCCGGTGGTTAGAGTTCATGGTAATACTACCTGTCCAACGGCTGTCGTTGTCAGGCGAATAGGTCCCCTGTTGGCGTATTTCCCAATCTCCTTCGGTTTTACGCAGTTCGTACCAACGCATTCCGGCATTTAAACCTGAGCTACCCTCAACGGCATGGCAGCAAACCAATTCCTGATGGCTGGTAAAATTTCTGTAAACCGGTTTGTTCATAATGTAACTTCCCAACCCGTCAAGAGTACTGCCACCCGGCTGTTCGGGATCAGGTGACGGAGTAAACGATGCAACGTCCAAGGCTTTTACAAGCCCAAAGGTGGAATTGGAAAGGTTGTTCCAATCCACATCCATTTCGTAAAGCCAAAGTTGGTCTTTTATCGCATTCCATTGCGCATCATTGATGGCGACAAACAGCGCCGGCGTATTTGCAGGAGCAAAATCTCCTTCGTTATCAACCGGTGCGGCAATGGAATAGGTTGTGTTGGGTCTGTCAGGATTAATGAAACCAACCATCCTGGCCGGTTGTCCGTTGAGCATTTTACTTCTTTCAACAGCAAAAACATCTTCCTGGTCCTCGGTATTGTTTCCCAGTTTGTCGATTCCTATGTAATAACCATTGCTCCATATCCCGTATTTGGGATAATCGGGCCAGTCGTCCACATCAAACGAATAGGAATACCACGCCCCCAAAGGGTCGGAAGTTTGCGATATGGCCACCATTAAATAATCGTTGGGGCCACTTTTTGACATTTCAGTAATCAGCCAGCGTTCGGCTTGTTCATCATACAATACTATGGGGTCGCCATCATTGTAATTGCTTCCGGGCAACCCTGTAAAAAGAGTATTCAGTGCTATGGGGCCGGCTTTTAAAGTCCCTGTTTTATCGTAAACGGAAAAGGTTGCGTTGACAGCCTGAACATAATAATCTGCATTTACCGAACCGTTGGCATCGCTTGGGAAACCTGCACTTTGCGCACCCTCGAAGGTAAGCAACGGAGCGTTGGAACCCCTGCCCTCAGGTATAAAATCCTGAATAACCGGATCTGGTTCATGAGTAGAAAAACCGGGCGACTTATGTTCTTCTCTTTGTTCGGAAGATGTCTTTTTGCGATTATTCACCATTTGTTGCCACTCTTCCGGCGTAACCGGATTCATCTCGCTAACCTTTTTTGTGGTTTTTACTTTTGACAGAATTGTTAAAGTGGGGGTTGCCATCTTTTTTTGTTGGGCAAGCAAGCCGGTTGAAAGACTATACAACAATACAATTAAAACTATTTTTCGCATAATTAAATATTTTCTTTTCCGATAAAACAGTCAATAATTTACACCAAACATGAGTTATTTAGCATCGGCGTTATTATTCATAGTAGCCTCTAAAACTTCTATCCTTTTAAGCAGTTCCTCGTACTTTTTGTCTTTGGTTTCAATGATTTGTTTTTGGTTTTCGATGGTTTTCATCATTTGTGCATCCCTATTGTTTAATTCCTGTACGGCTTTTACAAGGGGGACAACAAACTGAGCATAACTAACGCTGTACATACCCAAATTGTCTTTGGCTTGTTGCACACCGCTAAATTCATAGCCGGCTTCCTGAGCGGCTTGTTCCACTTCCTGGGCGATGAAACCGGTCATTTTGATTTTTTCAATATCGTATTTTGAAGAATAATCCGGCGAATCTTTTCCTTTACCCTCGCGGGCAATCATCTGACTCATCTTATGGATATTCAAATTGTAGGTAACAGGGCGCAAGCGCGTGATAAAATCCAAACCGGCAACATTATTTTGAATATTTGTTTTGATACGGCGATCACTGTAGGTACTCCAGGTTACTTGTCCGCCTATCCAGGTAACGCTGGTATTTCCTATTTCTATTCTGTTGGAAACATTACTAATACCACCGGATCCATTTCCAATGCAAGTGGTATTAGTTAAATTAGTGCTACTAGTACCAAAGGAAGCATAAGAACCTACGGCAGTATTATAATCCCCTGTCTGATTATTAAGTATTGTATTGTCTCCAATAGCAACGTTTGAATATCCACTGGTATTAGCAGGCATTGCATTATATCCAATGGCAATATTCATGCCTCCTGTATTATTAGATTGTAATGCATCAAAACCTATTGCTGTATTTTTATCGCCACTATAATTAGATTTCAGTGAATTATATCCTAAGGCTGTATTCATCTGACCATTTGTATTGGTAGAAAGTGCATAGGCACCCACAGCAGTGTTTTCTGTTCCGGCAAATCCATTAAAAGTGCGATTGCTAAATAACGCCTTATGACCAATGGCGACCAAATCAGAGATTGTATCATTTTCATATAGAGACTCAGTACCAATAGCAACATTATTTGAGCCAGAAGTGTTTTTGTATGAAGCAGTTAAACCGATTGCAGTATTATTATTTCCAGAAGTATTTTTATTTAAACTTTGATAACCTAAAGCTGTGTTAAAATCTCCCAAAGTATTGGTGGTTAAGCTTTCTGCTCCAAGCGAAGTATTGCCTGTTCCACCGGTATTTGACGTATTGGCTTTATCTCCCACTGCGGTATTTCCATATCCGGAAGTATTGTTGAGCAGTGCATCATTTCCAAAAGCAGCATTGTTATGTCCGCTTGTATTCTTTTTCAATGCATCATCTCCCATAGCGGTATTTTGATATCCTTCTGTATTGCTATCCATAGCTCCTGAACCCAAGGCATTGTTTTCGTAACCGGTGGTGTTGGCCAGCAAAGAATGATAGCCTACAGCCGTATTGTTTTTACCGCTGGTATTGGCATATAAAGTATGATAGCCCAAGGCGGTATTTTTGTAACCTTTGGTGTTGGTTGTCATAGATTCTGTTCCTATAGCAGTATTAAATTTGCCTTCCGTACCGGTTGCGCCCGTTCCATTGTTGGTCAATGCTTTGCTTCCTATGGCAACCAATCCTGAATAACCGGCACCGCTGTACAAAGCTTGATAACCGAGCGCCGTGTTGTCCGAACCGGTTTCATTTAAAGCCAAAGCACTGCTACCTACGGCGGTATTGTTGTTGCCGGAAGAGTTGGTAAATAAAGCTGAATTACCATTTGCCGTATTATCGCTTCCGTGGTCATTAGAATTTAAGGCACTGTAACCGGTTGCGGTATTATAATTTCCATCATCGTTTGCCTTTAAAGCATCGGCACCATTGGCAACATTTTGGATACCGATAGTATTGTTAAGCAAACTTTGATAGCCAATGGCATTGTTGTATTGTCCTGTAGTATTGCTAGACAAAGCCGCTTGACCTATAGCGACATTATCAAAACCGGTAGTGTTTCCCGTTAAAGTTTGATAACCAAGTGCCGTATTACCGTAGCCGGTATTGTTCGAAGGTGTGGCACTACCTTTTAAAGCTTCATATCCAACAGCTGTATTGTAGGTAACAATTCCGGTAGTTGTGTTATTAGCCTTTTCCATTGCATTATAACCGATGGCTGTTGAACCACTATTGGCATTATTGGAGTATAAACTACCATAACCAATAGCTGTATTATACGAACCGGTGGTGTTACCTGATAAAGCACCACTACCATTGGCTGTGTTTTTTTCTCCTGAACTATTGGTTGCCATAGTAATATAACCTACAGCGGTGTTTCCTGTTCCGGTATTGTTGGCAGGGGTGCTGCTTCCTTGTAAGGATTGATAACCTATAGCAGTGTTGGAAGTGATGTAACCGGAAGTATTGTTGTCGGCATTTTCCATAGCTTTATAACCAACAGCCGTAGAGCCACTATTGGCTATATTAGTATATAAGCTGTAAGAGCCCAAGGCAGTGTTACCATCTGCGGTAATATTTTGATGTAAAGCATAAAAGCCTAAAGCTGTATTATGTTTACCTTTAGTATTTTCATACATAGCTTCTGTTCCTATGGCTGTATTATAAAAGCCTTCCGTTCCGGTTGCGCCGATTCCGTTTTTGTATAAAGCAAAATTACCTATGGCAACTAACTCTGACAGACTTGTATTATAAGCTAAAGCTTGATTACCAATAGCGGTATTATTTGATCCTGTTTCATTATAATATAGAGCCTGATTTCCAAAAGCAATATTATATTCTCCGGTTGAATTTGTATATAGCGCTCTATAACCAAAGGCTGAATTACCGGTTCCTCCTGTTCCGGAACTTAATACGTCAGTTCCAATACCGGTATTCCGGTAGTTGTTTAGGTTATTATTGTCCATTAGTCCGGCATGATTTCCCAAATAAACACTTTCGTTATTTGTATGACCATCGGATAAGTCATCAATTTTTTTTGCACCGCTTAATACACTCCAAGTGCTGCCGTCATAAAAATAAAATCCCTGCGTCCCATCAGTTTGGTATATCATCAAACCCGTAGCCGGTGAACTGATGGCGTTGCGTTGTGCTTCGGTCATACGCGGAATTAACATCCCTTTGCTTGTACTTTTAACATCCAGCATGGCCGAGTTGTTGGCTGCGGAACCATCGGTATTTACGGCTACTTGCGAAAAGAGGGTGCTAATTCCCACTATCAGAACCAAACATGTTACAATTAATTTTTTCATCTTTTTGCCTTTTTAGTATGTTAGGAAACTGCTAGTATCCACCGGGAAATTGCTCTCGTAAGAACAATAACCCGGTTTTTACCTGCAAATCAAATTTCCTACCTTTGATTAATTTTACTTTGTTAAAACTTTGAGGCAAAAGTAACTATGTGATAAAGGATTAACATAATCATTTGAGACAATAACGGTTTCATTTGGGACATAATGCTGTTTTTCTTGTAACGGGAATGGTACTTTCAATAAAAAGATTGAAAATATCACATCGTTAAAAGGTAACACCTGATTTCTTCCCTTTTTTCAATTGGTATCATAAATTTTGGTACATTTTTGCGTTTGTAATGCAAAATTGTACGTTATTTGCACTATGATAAAAAGACAAATTACGGAAAAGCTGATTCAGCTTTCAGGAAAGTTTCCGGTAGTAACCATTACCGGCCCAAGACAGTCGGGCAAAACCACACTTGCCAAACATGTTTTTGCCGATTATGATTATGTTTCTTTGGAAAATCCCGACACAAGGCTAAAGGCAGAAGAAGACCCAAAAGGGTTCTTTGAAAACAATTCGGGAAAAGTAATTATTGATGAAATTCAGCATGTTCCTAAATTATTGTCATATATTCAAACAATAGTAGATGCTGAAAAAACCATGGGAAAATTCATACTAACAGGTTCTCAAAACCTTTTAATGTCTGAAAAAATATCCCAGTCGCTTGCAGGAAGAACAGCCTTGTTAAAATTACTGCCGTTTAACAGGCTCGAGCTTATAAAAAAGAAAGGAGTCAAAGATTATTCTTATGAAGAAATTATATACAAAGGAGCCTATCCTGCTATTTACAGCCACAATATCGACCCCGGCGATTTCTATCCTGCATATCTTGAAACCTATATTCAGCGTGACGTAAGAAGCATCCAAAATATCAGGAACCTGAGAGCATTTACCACGTTTATTAAACTGTGTGGGGGACGGACGGGTCAAATTCTTGATCTCTCTTCTCTTGCCAACGATACGGGTATAAGTGTAAATACTGCTAAGGAATGGATTTCTGTATTGGAAGCCAGTTATATAATATTTTTAATGCCCCCGTTTTACAAGAATTACAGTAAACGACTAATTAAATCTCCAAAATTATATTTCTATGACACAGGACTTGTAGCTTTTTTATTGGGGATAGAAAACCATGAGCAATTGTCATCACACTATTTAAAAGGAAGCCTTTTTGAAAATCATGTAATTCTCGAAATACTAAAACAACGTTATAATACAGGAAAACAAGCGAATATATATTATTGGCGTGACAATAAGAAAAATGAAATAGATTGCATTATTGATGGATTAACTCCAATGGCTATTGAAATAAAAGCGGGTAAAACATTTTCAAAAGATTTCCTGAAAATGAAAAAATACTGGATTAAAACAACAGGCTTGCCGGAAGATTCCTTCTCATTGGTTTACGGAGGTGATGAGTCGTTCAACTTCCTTAATACCAAAGTTTTTAGCTGGAAAGATTTTTCATTAAATATATAACAGTAAAACCTAAATTATTTATTTCAGTTATTAAAAACCTTATTTCTACATATCTGGTTTTTTACATATAATTTGAATGAAATTTGTACTTTTGCCGGATGAACGCGATAAAACAAATCATTTTCTTTTTATTGTTGAATGTAGTATTTTTTGAAAGTTTATGTGCTCAGGCCATCCCTTCAAAAACAGATACCACTTTTGACTATAACAAGCAGTTTGAACTTGCCAAATTGCTGCATAAAAAAGGAAAGGTTGACGAAGCGGTAAAAATACATTATCAGATATTGGATTACCTTTTAAAACACAATAACGGTTCCAAAACTTATTATACCAAACTGACCGAGAATTATCAAAGCCTCACCAATCTTTATGTTTTTGAAAACGACAGCCTTGCTCTGTTGTATGCCAATAAAGCCATTGCAGCCGCTAACAAAACAGGTGATACCGCACTAATGGAGCGGTCGTACAGTTTCAAGTATTTTTCGTTGTACAATGTACCGGGTTCGGCGCACCGACTCAATGCCCTTGCCGATACGTGCATAAAATATTCGCTGATTGCAGGTAATGAAAAAATGCTTGGTGAAGCCTATATGCATAAATGTAACGCATTGGTGGAACTGGGAAAACCAGAAAAAGGAAACAGTTATTGTCTGAAAGCGGAAGCACTTTTCAGCCAAATAGATACGAGTTATTTTCTGGCAGCCGTACTGGGAAATATTGCCAATGTTTTTGTAAAATCGAATCAATATGAAAAAGCACTTGATTATCATTTAAAAGCCTTTAATATTTCTAAAAAACTTGATAATCTGAGTTATTTGGTTACCGATGCCCGAAATATTGCAGAAGATTATTACAAGCTGGGTAATTACAAAAAATCATCGGAGTATTATAAAATTGTAACCGACAGTCTCGAAGCGTCCTATCAGGCTAAACTTGATAAAAGGTTTACCGATTCGGAAGCCAGGTTTAATGCAGAGCAAAAAGACAAAGAGATAGCCTTGCAAAAGCTTGAAATTGCAGAAAAAAATAAATTGCGAGACCGGATAATATTCGGTGGTTTGTTGGTATTAATGCTGATTATAGGTTTGTTCCAATGGTATCTTACAAAGCATAAAAAGAAAAAACAACAGGCGGAGCAAGAGCTGCAAAGGGAACAGGAACTGAATGCCATGCGAAAGCGTTTTCTGGAAAATATTGCCCACGAAATACGCACACCCATTACCCTGATTAACGGACATCTTGAATTGGCAATGGAAAATGTTTCGGATGCGGCCAACGTGCAAAAACACATTAAAACCGCATTATCCAACAGCCGAAAAGTGCTGTCGAATGCCAACGAAATTTTGGATCTTTTAAAACTTGAAAATAAAGATCTTCCTATGGTTACATCCGAAATTTTATTGGATTCGTTTTTCAAACGAATATTTTTCTCGTTTGCATCGTTGGCCGAGTTAAAAAAAATTGAGTTAAAATATGTTTCGGGGTTAGAACCCAACATGGCCATAAAATCGGATAAAGACAGAATTGAAAAAATATTAAACAATTTTATTTCCAATGCTGTCAAGTTTTCTCCCTCCGGCTCTAAAATTGTTTTTGAGGCTGCTGTACACGGAAATCAGTTAACAGTAAAGGTTACCGATTCCGGTCCGGGAATATCAAAGGGCGAACAGAAAAAAATCTTCAACCGTTTTTATCAATCCTCCGAAACTTCTAATGTAGGTGGCATGGGCATTGGTTTGTCGCTGGCTAACGAATTGGCCAAATCGTTGGACGGAAAAATATCGGTGGAGAGCGAGAGCGGTAAAGGTGCCACATTCATTTTTTTCATGCCGGTTGAAATCTATAAGGTTCGGGAAGTATCCGGCGATAAATCTTTAAAAACCAATGAAAAAAAGACAAATCAGGTTGTAATCAATCCGCACGAAAAACCCAAAATTCTCATTGTGGAAGACAACCCCAAAATGAATGCCTATTTGCATGAAATTTTAGAACCTTATTACAATTGCGATACGGCTTTCGATGGCATTGAAGGGTTGCAAAAGGTACAAACGTCAAAGTACGCTTTGATTCTTTCGGATGTAATGATGCCCGGGATAGACGGTTTTGAGTTCAAGCAAAAAATTAACAACCTCAACAACTATAAAAACACACCTTTTATATTTATTACCGCCAAAGCACAATTGGAAAACCGTATTGAAGGTTACCGGCTTGGCGTTGACGATTATATTGTAAAACCTTTTGCAAAAGAGGAGCTTATTGCCCGTATTGCAACCCTGTTGGCCAATAAGCAGGTGCGCGATAACTGGGCGAAAGAAAATCCCGAACTGATTACCCAACAGGGCAACAGCGATGAAATGATGCTGGCAAAATTTAAATCAATCATTAGAGAGCATCTTTCGGACGAAAGCTTTAAGGTTTCCGACCTTGCCAAAAAAGCCGGTTACAGCACAAGGCAGTTAAGCAGAGTTATAAAACAGTCGTCGGGGTTAACACCATTGCAGTTTATATTGGAAATGAGGCTGCAAAAAGCCTATGTGTATCTTACCGAAAAAAGGTTTGCTACAATTGCAGAAGTAAGAAACCGTGTAGGTATGCCCGGTGCAGCCCATTTTAACAAAAAATTTTACGAACGCTTTGGGATAAAACCTTCCGATATGTTACAAAAAAGGTATTAATCCACTACCCCCGTTCCATCCTCAATAGTCACCTTGTAAACAGATGGTTTATTGCCCGTTGTTTGCTTGTAGTGTTTGGTGATTTCGGATGCAAACCGCTCAGTTTCAGATTGTGCTACAATGTTGACGGTACAGCCTCCGAAACCGCCTCCCATCATGCGCGAACCGATTACGCCGTAAAAGTCTTTGGCGAAATCGAATAAAACATCTAACTCTTCGCAGCTTACTTCAAAGTCGTTGCGTAAGCCGGTATGGGTTTCCATCATCAGCTCACCCAGCCACCGGATGTTACCCTGATGCAAGGCTTCAAAGGCTTCCGTTACCCTGTTGTTTTCTTCAATAACGTATTTGCAGCGGCGGTACACCGTTTCTTCCATCTCGTTTTTATGTTCACGCAACAAAGCCATTTCCACATCGCGCAAGGCCGAAATGTCGGGATTATAATTTTTAAGAATCTTAACGCCGGTTTCGCACTCCTGCCTGCGTTGGTTGTACGCGGAAGATGTCAACGAGTGCTTTACTTTAGTATCCACCAAAATAATTTGATAGCCTGTCAGGTTGAGGTTGGCATATTCATAATCCAGCGTACGGCAGTCGAGCTTGATGGCCTGCTGTTTTTTTCCAAACACAATGGCAAACTGGTCCATGATGCCACACATCACCCCGGCATATTCGTGCTCTGCTTTTTGCGCCATTTTAACCATCTCCATGTTGGGTTCACCAAATCCAAACAGATTATTCAGAACCATAGCAAAGCCGGTTTCAACAGCTGCCGATGACGAAAGTCCGGCGCCTATGGGTATATCGCCGCCAAAAACAACATCAACACCACTTAATTGATACCCCTTTTTTTTAAACTGATTGGCCACGCCCAGCAGATAGTTAGCCCAGGCAACGTTGCTTATTGATAAGTCGTTAGCTTTCATCTCAAAGCTTTGGGAATAATCCATTGAAAAAAACCTGAAAAGTCCTTTATCGTTTTTGGAAGCGGTAAACCAAATGGCTTTATCAATGGCTGCCGGAAATACAAACCCGTCGTTATAGTCGGTATGCTCGCCAATAAGGTTGATGCGGCCGGGGGAACGGACGGTTAGCGGATTGCTGTTTCCAAATAACTCGATATGCTTTTTTTGAAGGGCCGTTATTTCCATTTGTTTAAAATTATGGCTGAACCGGATTTATGCTCGAAATAAGTATTGACAAAAATCGTATAATTTGAAGAGAATTAAAAGTTATATGCATTATTGGCTTTCTGTGATATAAATCTTAGGTCGAGCTGAGGTTACTATGCTGCACAATCATATCCTTCGAATCATCACGGTTGTATTCGGGTTGAATATTTACATGATAGATGTCGAAACCATGAAGAATTTCATCAATTTGGTTTAAAATTTCCTGAAACTGCGACATGGGAATATCCTCTTTTAAATCCACATGAGCCTCAAAATGTTTTATCTTTTCATCAAGCTGCCACACATGAATATGATGCATGTTTTTGATGGCGCTAATACTGGAAATTTTTTCGTTTATCTTTTCCAAATCAATGTCCGAAGGGGTAAACTGCATCAATATTTTAATGGTATCCAATAACAGGCGGTAGCTTGAAAAAATCAGGTAAAAAGCAATGAGTATCGACAGTAACGGGTCAACCCAAAAAACGGAATAGTACTTCATCAGCAGGCCGCCAATCAATACCGCCACCGAAGTAAGTACATCTGTTAATAAATGCAGGTATGCCGATTTGATGTTCATGCTCTCTTTGGAATCTTTTTGAAGCATTAAAACACTAATAAAATTGATAACAATGCTTGCCAGTGCAAACCATATTACAATGTTTGACTGAATGGCAACCGGATTAAAAAAACGTTGTGCTGCTTCAACAATCAAAAAAACCGCTATGCCAATTAACACGGCAGCATTTACAAAGGCCGAAAGTATTTCGGCTCGTTTGTAACCATAGGTTTGTTTGGCGGTTGATTTTCGTTTGGCAATCCGGTTGGAAATATAGCTTAAAAGCAAGGCTATTACATCGCTGAAATTGTGCAACGCGTCGGTAAGTAGCGCCATGCTACCGGATATAATGCCGCCAATAACCTGTCCTACTGTTATTAAGATATTTAAAAAAATGGCGATACCCATATTTTTTCCCGATACCTGATGGCTGTGATGTTGATGGTCGTGGCTCATGATGTTGTTTTTTGTAAAGCAAAGATATAAGTTGTATTGATGCAACCGGGTTGCAAAAAAAATGCTGCTCAAAAAGAGCAGCATTTTTTTATATCCCATAAAACTGTCTTTAACAGACTATCTTATATTGTAAGGGTTGAGTGTTACATTAAACTTCTTAACGGCAGCATACGAATGATTTTCACCTATCAACGAAATATGATAGACGTAAATTCCATCTTGCAAGCTTACCGGACGTACAAATTCAACTTTGTGTACACCAGCCTCTTCCAGTTTGTCAACCAAAGTAGTGATGTGTTTGCCACGCAAATCGTAAACCTCCAATTTAACTTTACCGCCTTCGGGTAAAATATATTTAAAGGTTGTTTTGGTGTCAAACGGGTTCGGATAGTTAGTAACCTGAAGTTCATCGCCACCTAATAACCTGTCGGTTGTTACCGTAACTGTTTTAAGTTTTACATCAAATACATGGGCATCGGCATCAGCCAACTCGCTATTTGAACGCAACTTAAACAGCTGAGTACCTTCAGGAATTGTACCTGTAACCACAACTTTTATTTGAGCAATTACTTCATCGGCATTGTAGTCAACCGGATCCAAACTGAACCAGGCCATGTTCAAAATACCATTCTTCTGATCAATAAACTGCCCGTCTTTACCAAAGTTGGTTCCTACCACTTCTACTAAGTCGTTGCGGTAACTCAAACTCAACGAAACTGCTCCCACTTCGGCGCGGCGATCAATACTTATCGGAATGGTTATCTCTTCACCAAGATAGGTACTAATCGAACCATCGTATTCCAGCTGAGCGGTCGGCTGAGCTTTTAATCCCGATCCCGGAGGTGTATATCCTGCATTTACATCGCCAATGGCTTCGTAATAGATGTTGATATAATCCTTCGAGTTATTCATACTAATAGGGATAGAGGTGTATTTATGCTCCGTTGCCTTTTTAAAGTACAAGTAATCGGTTCCACTATGAGTAAACGGAATATCGGTAGCCGTATCATAGTCGAACGGTTTGGGGAACGTAATTTCAGGCAACGAGTCAACCAACCTGCCGGTAACTCTAAAGTTGGGCGAAAACTGGTTGTTGCTGCTTCCGTTATCGGGATAGTTCCCAATTAAGCCAACCGACCTGTACTTGGCTGTTAACGCATCCAATGCAGTAATACCGCCATTGGTATAGGTGTTAGAGCTGTTTACATCGGCAATGGCATGCGAGTAATATCCATAATATGGAGCATCGGTAAACTGGCCTACCCAGTTAAAGTTCCAGGGTGCACCATTGATGTTATTATGAGCAGCCATTAACTGAATTGCCAAAGCATCAGTGGCATTAACACCTCCCCAACTGTTGTACGTGTATGCGCCACCCAGAACGGTCTCTTCTTCGGGAGGCGGAGGTGTGGTATGATACGACAAACCACCATCCCAAATTTTCAACACATACTGAGCATTACATCCAAAGTTGTAAGTGTCGATATCAAATTCAAAATACGACATCAATACTTCCAGATTCTCCATCAAACGCGGTTGTACATAAGCCGTAGCAATCGAGTCATACTGCGAGCCGTTTATATGGTACAACGTTACGTAGAAATAATCGAAAGGATTGGTATAGTACAACTGTGTTGAGAAAGGTGAAGGCATATAAGTCTCCGACTGGTTCCAGTATTTAACCTGACCTGCCAACGAAGGTGCCTGCTTGGTAATAAACAGTGTATCCCATCCTTCACATGTTTGGAATGTGGTGTCATTATTAGAAGACACAATGTAGGAGTTCACCATCAAAGTATCGTCACCGGGAACATTATCCCACTGAACGGTAACAATGCTGTCGGTACTGCTACCAACGATGGTTCCACCTCCTGTTACATACCATTGATGTCTTAAATCTCCCGTTTTAAGTGTACGGGTATCCAATACTTCGTAAGTATATTCGTTACATGTTTTCGATAACGAATCACCAACAATCTGAGGTTTAGGCTCTTCGTAAACGTTTACCAAGCGTTCAACAGCAGAACCATATCCGGGCCAACTATATCTGAGGATATAATGTCCGGGAGCTGTAATATAATACGAGGTAGTATCTGTATTCGGACTGGTAAATACTGCCGGCGAAGCCCCTGCAGGATAAACTGGGTTAGACCAAACTCCAGTGTTTTCAGCCGGACAGTTTCCTGTTCCCTGAATAACGCCCGCCTCAACAGTTTCCCATTTCGGATTTTCATCAAGGCAAACTTCTTCGGCACATTCAATCCAGAAGCGGCACTCAAACGGAACAACAGTTATCACTACCAATGCCGTATCACTTAAATTGGTGTTTACATCAGTTAACGTGTAAACAATTGGTGTAGGATCTAAAGCAAAACCAAGTTCCGGAGTAAACGAAATTTCGGACGCAACGGAATCGTAAGCCCAAACTCCTTCGCCGGGAACGGTTACCGAACCATCACTATTTAAAACACCACCCGGAACACTGGTTTCATCCAACGTAATGGATACCCAGTTATTGGTTGCCACCGAACCATCACCCAGCGTATCATTTACCAAAATTGGTAACGTTACAACCTGTGTTGGCAGGTTAAGCAGACTGCTATCATTTATGGCAACCGGTGGAATTGGAATATACGTAATAACAATGGTAGCAAGGCTATCCAAACCGGTGCTGGTTTCAGTAAGTGTATAATCCAGGTTGGTCGGGTTTCCGGTAAATCCGGTCATCGGGTCAAATGTTACCACCCCTGAAGTACCATCATAAACCCATATCCCTTCACCGGGAACACTAACCGTAGTGTCATTCACCTGCGTTGCACCCGATATACTTGAAGCTTCAAGCATTACTGATGTTCTGTAAGCATTTGCCATTGAACCATCACCCAAAGTGTCGTTAACAACAATATTCAATGATGTGTTATCACCCGGTTGATTATTCAAACTGGTGTCGTTAACAGCAACAGGTGGGATATCAAGATAGGTGATAATAATAGTAGCGAGACTATCAAGACCTGTGCTATTTTCAATTAATGTATAATCCAGCGGGGTAGGATCACCGGAGAAACCAATTTCCGGATCGAAGGTCACCAAACCGGTAACGCCATCATAAACCCATAACCCTTCACCGGGAACATTAACCGTAGTGTCATTCACCTGAACAGCATTGGTAACACTCGAAGCTTCAAGTGTTACAGATGTCCTATAAGTATTAGCCATCGAACCGTCAGCTAATGTATCGTTAACCAATAAGTTCAGAGTTGTGTTATCACCCGGTTGATTGTTCAGACTGGTGTCGTTAACAGCGACAGGCGGGATATCAAGGTATGTGATGATAATCGTTGCTGTGCTGTCTAAACCGGTGCTGTTTTCAGTGAGCCTGTAGTCAAGGTTCTGTGGATCGCCCGAGAAGCCTGTTTCAGGATCGAAGATAAGCTCGCCGGTGATACCGTTGTAGATCCACTGGCCTTCGCCGGCAAGGGTGACGGTCGTATCGTTGACCTGTACTGCACCTGAGATACTGCTTGCCAAAAGCTGTACCGTTGTGCGGTAAGTGTTGGCTATGGAGCCGTCGCCTAACGTGTCGTTGGGTAACAGATCGAGGTTCGCATTGTCGCCGGGCACATTATTCAGACTGGTGTCGTTAACAGCGACAGGCGGGATATCAAGGTATGTGATGATAATCGTTGCCGTGCTGTCAAGTCCCGTACTGTTTTCAGTGAGCCTGTAATCAAGGTTCTGAGGATCACCTGAGAAGCCTGTTTCAGGATCGAAGATAAGCTCGCCGGTGATGCCGTTGTAGGTCCACTGACCTTCGCCTGCTAAGGTAACGGTCGTGTCGTTAACCTGTACTGCACCTGAGATACTGCTTGCCAAAAGCTGTACCGTTGTGCGGTAAGTGTTGGCTATGGAGCCATCGCCTAACGTGTCGTTGGGTAACAGATTGAGGTTCGCATTGTCGCCGGGCACATTATTCAGACTGGTGTCGTTAACAGCGACAGGCGGGATATCAAGGTATGTGATGATAATCGTTGCCGTGCTGTCTAAGCCGGTGCTGTTTTCAGTGAGCCTGTAGTCAAGGTTCTGTGGATCGCCCGAGAAGCCTGTTTCAGGATCGAAGATAAGCTCGCCGGTGATACCGTTGTAGGTCCACTGAC
>JALVAQ010000314.1 GCA_027011095.1 Bacteroidales bacterium | reverse complement strand
ATTTATATATTACTGAGGCATAAAGAGATAACTTTAAACAACTTCATTTACAAAACCTGCATACTTATGAGCGTTTTATGGCTTATTTTTTAAATTTTCTTTCCGAATATTGGCCGATATAATAAAAAGCTAAAATTGGAATTAACATAAACTTTGCAGATTTTTCAAGAAGACCCAAAAAATAAAGAATTGACAAGAAAACAGCTGTTGTTATAATTACAATTATGTTAAAATATATCTTTTTCATTATTTTCTCATTCGCGGTGAGTATAAGCGTAGTGCTGGTTTTTGAAGCACTTCACTTTCAATTTACACCGAATTATTTTAATAGTTAAATCATTCATATTAAGCGCTTAACCCCGCATTACGTTTATACATTGTTGTGGGCTTTTATTTTTTCAATCTAAATGAATTAAGGAATTTATCAACCTTTTTAATGTCTATGTTTTTTCCACCTGCACTAATCATAAAAAGGTCATTATTTATTTTATAGACTCTACTCTTTATTATTCCATCTCCGTTAAACACTTTGCAAATTGATTCCAATCCTTTAAAATCATCATATTCTATATTAGTAAATTCAAAGTCTGTTCCACCGAGTTTAATTGCTGAACTTGTCAACATTGCTTGAAAGGCAACTTCGAGTGAATTGGGTTCTGTTTTTTCTAAATCTTTTAGTTTTTTTGGAAATTCATTGTGAGCAACAAAATACATAAAAGGTCCATTTTCATCCTTTCCTTGTAGGATCCAATTTGTAATCAAGATATTTCCAAGGCTTGGGTCTCTATTTTCCGTTTTTTCAACTTTGAATTTTGTTTCAGGAAATTTTATATCAAATTCTGGTATGACATGTGCAATGGCTTCATTTGTCTTTTTAGTCGTAGTCTCTGATTTTGTCTGTCCATTTGAACATGAAACAATTAATATCACAAATGCTATTAATCCTAATTGTGCGATTTTATTCATTGAATTTTTCATTAAGTTGTAAAATTAATTTTCGTTTTCTAATTGCCCATAACTATAAAATATACTAACCTTGAAAGCACTTCTTTAAATTAATCTTTTTATTACATCAGCTTTTGCTGAACTTTCCACCACCGGTCGGGGATTTCGTTGTTGAGTGCCGTTTGATAATCGGAATAGGAGCAGGGAATAAACTGATGCGGACGGTATTTGGTATTTTCTTTGTTTTCCGACTCTAAAACCATCCACCAGCGGCCTGTTTTGTTACTTTTCAAAAAAATAATTTCCTCTTCAAAGCCTTCGGGTGCCACGATAAATTTAACATAATCATCGGTGGTAAGATGTGGGAGGTCGTTTTTCCGGTTAACAAACCCGTCAATAAAATACCATACCATTTGAGCCATCAGGTGCGCCGTTTGTCCCCTGTTGTCCAGTTTGGGATTAAATTCGTAAAATCCAATGCTGCTTATTTTATCGCTCAACCCCGCATAATGAGCAAGTTTACAGGCCTCTTCGCCGGTAAAGCCATTGGGGCCGGCTTTAAAGTTTCCGGGAGCATCCGATTGCCTGACGGCGGAAATATCAAAACTCAAAATGTCAGCGTTACGAATCATGGGTTCCGCCTCCTCAAGGTTGGCTCTTACCACACCAAGCCTGTGCACATCAAAATAGAGGTCTCTCATCAGCCTGACCGACTCCTGATTAACAAAGTAGGACTGATACCCGATGTTTGTAAAATTAAACAGATAGTTTGGCTGATGTAAAATAATCTGGCTTAACCACGAGCGCGCATTGATATCCTGATTATCCTGCCCGAGGTCATAAACCGAGTCGATGGCGGTAATATTAACAATTTTGCCAATCTCTTCATACGCCAGATAGTTGGCAAAAGTCAAATCCTGGCTTCCGCCAATAAGTATCGGGAGTACATCTTTGGTTAACAGTGCCGAAACCACATTTTTAACGGCAAAATAGGTGTCTTGCAAACTGTTGCCTTTAATAATGTTTCCCATATCAACCATTTTAAGGTTTTTCCAATGCGAAAACAGGGTGTAAAAATATTTTCTTACCTCATCAGCCCCTTGGGCGGTACCATGATTATACAGCGTGCCTCTGTCTTCGGGAATGCCGATTAAAGCGATATCATATTGTTCGAGGTCGGAAAATACAATCTTTTGATCGTATTCATCTTCAGGCGAATTATACATTTTAACCACATTTGCCAACCGCATTTTATCGGTTTCGGCTTCAAAATCGGGTAAGCCAAAATTGGCGGGCGACAGGTAGATATCAGGCTCCATTGAAAACATTTTTTTTGAAAGGGTAAAGGTACGGGTTTCGTGTTAATATCCAAAAGTGCTTTTTAACATCAGTTTCCTTTTTTGTTGCTTTCGTTTATAATGTAACGAACCCCTTCCTGTTTGGTAATTGCTTTTAACCATGCTTTGGGATAGCCCGCTGTTTTAGTGTGCCCGTTGGCGTCTTTAACATACCCGTCGTTGTATTTCATTACGAGATAGTTTCCAAGTTCTATCCATTGGTTATGAACTTCGTTGCCCGAAGCAATCGAAAAGGAGGTAAGTTTTTTTATGCGTTCGTTATGCGAAACTTTCAGTGCTTCCCGCTCAACGGAATCCTGTTGATTAATAAATTTGGTTTCAAGTTGTTGCTGCACCTTTTTAATATCTTTAACCATGGGCTGATACCGGATATTGGCAAAGTTGGAAACAAAATTAAATGCCCACCACATCGAAGCGCGGTCAAAATGCCGGATATCGCCGGTTTGATACGATGGCGGAATTTTATCGGCGGCAATATAAAAGGGGAAGTAGCAGTTGGTATAGGTATCATCGAAGCTAAACCAGGCGAGGGCAAAATCATCGGGCAGCCCGCTACGCAGTTGTGCCACATACGAATAAGCTGTTTGCGGTGTTGAGATTGGCCTTTCCCACGAATATTTTTTCCCGTTTTCTTCCCATTCCATGGGCCTCGGACGGTTGGGATTTCCAAACGGCCCGGCAGCCAGCCCCTTTGTCATGTCGAAGTCGGTACCCTCGTAATGGTCACGAATCAAGCTAAAAACATCCTTTAATCCGATTTTATTATCAGGTTTGATGTAAAGCGGATAGGGTTTGGCACCGGCTTCGCCACGATGATAGTCGGGTAAAAAGTTTTGTGAGGGTGCCATTCTGCGGAACAGGCTCCATACGCGTGTTTCGGTATATTTAAGGTGTGCAGGCGTAGGAGGGTCATATACATCGTTAAATTTAAAGGGTTTTCCCGATTGCAGCTGATAGTAGCCCTTTTTTACCGCCAGTTTAATAACATTTTTCGAGTATAGGCAGTTATCGGGGTCATCCAAAGGAAAGGTGCCGATTCTTGAGTGGTTGGCATGTGCCGTAACCATACCATCGGGAATGCGTATGGCCACCCAAACGGCTCCTCCTGCACCTCCTGTTCCAATCATTTCGAGCAGCCAGGCTTCGTTGGGGTCGGCAATCGAAAAGCTTTCGCCCTCGCTGCCATAGCCGTATTGTTCCACCAGCGATGTCATTACCCTGATGGCTTCGCGTGCGGTTTTGGCACGTTGCAGTGTAAGCTTCATCAAATCCCAATATTTAAGCGGCAGGGTTTTGTCCCACAGCTCCATGCGGCCCGTAAAGGTGGTTTCTCCCAAGGCAAGCTGGTGTTCATTCATTAAAATGCCTGTTTCGCGATAGGTGTGTGCCACCTGATGAATTTTATATTTCTTTCCCGATATCGACTGAAACACCAATGAATCGTTAATGTCATGATCGGCTGCCGGAGTAATGGTAAGATGCGGATGCCACTCGCCATCGTTAAGATAGACCAAAAAAGCGGAACCCTCTTTTGAAGCACCTTTTGTTACTATAAGATTGGTGCATGCAAACAGAGTTCCTCCATAAATCAGCAAAATTACCAGTGTCAACAATTTTTTTTTCATTTTGTCGCTTATATTGTTTTAAACTTAATTCAGGCATTTTTCGTTTACTTTTCTGAATTCCTTGTATCTGTTGCTATTGTTTTAAGTTGCATTCTATTTTTTTAATAACACACAATTCTGACAGCCAAAAAGTAATCTACAAATGTATGGAAAACCAAAGTTTTGGCGGGAAAATAAATAAGAATTGTTGCAATTGCCAATGGGTTTTTCAGGCATTTACCCACATTAATTGTTACCTTTGCTAATGAAATTTAAAAAAGCAGAACCATGAGTAACATTCATTTCGACTATTCAAAAGCCCTCGGGTTTGTTAAGGAAGCAGAAATAGTAAATTTTCAGGAAAAGATAAACGAAAACTATAAAGCCATCTACAATAAGACCGGAAAAGGAAACGACTTTTTAGGCTGGGTTGACCTGCCCTCAAAAACCGATGCTTCACTTTTGGATGATATTACAAAAACCGCTTCTGCATTACGTGCAAAATCGGAAGTGTGCGTGGTAATTGGTATTGGTGGCTCATATCTTGGTGCACGAGCGGTAATTGAAGCTCTTTCGCCGGCCTTCAACCTTCTGAAAAAGAAACAGGGAAATCCTGTTATATTGTATGCAGGCCACAACATAAGCGAAGATTATCTTACGCAGCTTTTACAGGTACTTAACGAAAAAGATTATTCTCTTGTGGTTATCTCAAAATCGGGAACCACCACCGAGCCGGCATTGGCTTTTAGGTTGCTGCGTCGCCATTTGGAAGAAAAATACGGAGCTGGTGAGGCTGCTACGCGGATAGTTGCCATAACGGACAAATCACGCGGGGCGCTTAAGCAGTTAGCTGCCGAAAAGGGCTATCAAACGTACGTTGTTCCTGATGATGTGGGCGGACGCTATTCGGTGTTAACGCCTGTGGGGTTGTTACCCATTGCCATTGCAGGGTTCGACATAAAAAAGCTTATAGCCGGTGCCCGCCAAATGGAAACAGACGTAAAACAGGATTTCACCGTTGCCAACAATCCGGTTTCGGCCTATGCGGCCACCCGGAATGCGCTGTATAAAAGTGGTAAAGCCATTGAGATTATGGTAAATTACGAACCGAATTTATACTTTTTTACCGAATGGTGGAAACAGCTTTATAGCGAAAGTGAAGGCAAAGAAAACAAGGGTATTTTCCCTGCAGGGGTAAGCAACACAACCGATTTACACTCCATGGGACAATATATTCAGGAGGGGGTTCGTAACCTGTTTGAAACCGTCGTTTCGGTGGAAAATTCCCAAAACAAATTACTGGTTCCCCAAGATAACGACAACCTCGACAAACTCAATTACCTTGCCGGCAAACGCATCAGCGAAGTAAACCGTATGGCCGAACTGGGAACTTCCATTGCCCACGTTGACGGCGGTGTTCCCAACTTACGAATTACCATTCCTGAGGTTAGCGAATCGGTTTTGGGCGAACTTATCTATTTTTACGAAATGGCCTGTGCCGTTAGCGGATATCTGCTTGAGGTAAACCCCTTCGACCAACCCGGTGTTGAAGCTTACAAGAAAAATATGTTTGCCTTGTTGGGAAAACCCGGATTTGAATCGGAGACGGAAGCCATTAGAAAACGAATTGATCAATGATAAAAATCAGGTTGATTGTTTTTATTGTTATTCCGCTTTTGCTTTCCTGTTCACCCAACGCAAAAAAATCATTTAAACAGTTGAAACAACTTGATGGAGATTGGGTTTCAAACAGTGGCACCGTTGTTTATTTTAAATGGCAAAAAACCGGTGACAGGATAAAGGGAATTTCGTTTTCGTTGCAAAAGGGCGACACGCTTTTTTTCAACCGGTTTATTATAGAGCCGAAACAAGACACCCTGTTTTTGGAAACAATACCTGCCGGCAGAAGTAGTCAAAGCAAACAATACCATCTTACTGAGGGTTGTTGCAGCAAATATGTATTTGAAGCCCATGAGGATACGTATCCATACAAAATAACGTTATTGCTGAAAAACGATACTTCGTGGATGTATAAACAGGAAAACATCAGAGGCCATAAAACCATCGCTTTCGATTTAAAAAAGATAATACCATGAACTTTTTAACCCTTGCGCAAACGCGCCAAAGTGCTCGCAAATATATTGACAAACCGGTTGAAAAAGAAAAGCTTATGCGTTGCTTAGAGGCTGCGCGTATAGCCCCTTCGGCCAGCAATTCTCAACCCTGGAGTTTTATTGTTGCCGATGAACCTCAATTGGTTAAAAAGCTGGCGAAGGCTGCAAAAGGGCCTCTCGGTTCGTTTAATAATTTTGTAAAACAGGTTCCTGTGGTGGTAACCATC
The DNA here is from genome assembly GCA_027011095.1 of Bacteroidales bacterium. Taxonomy (GTDB): domain Bacteria; phylum Bacteroidota; class Bacteroidia; order Bacteroidales; family F082; genus B16-G9. Next base: position 1,357 of record JALVAQ010000314.1, on the reverse strand, counting down.
GTATTGGAAAAACCCAAAGCCATTACCGAAATCGGGATGAAAGTAAAAGAGAAAGAGTGGCCATTAATGGATATTGGTATTGCCGCCGAACATTTTTGCCTGCAAGCCACCGAAGAGGGACTTGGAACCTGTATGCTGGGATGGTTTGACGAAGCTGAAGTACAACGGTTGCTTAACATTCCCGCATCAAAAACCGTGGCACTGCTTATAACGTTGGGCTATACACCGGAAGGGTACAAACAGCGCAAAAAAATCCGTAAGTCGATGGATAAAATGGTTAGGTGGAATGGTTATTGAGAAAATTGTTACGACTTTTTACCTTTGCAAAAAAATAATAAATGGAACTGTTTTACCGAAAATACGGACATGAAGGCGACCAGCCGTTAATCATCCTACACGGATTATTTGGGGTGTCCGACAACTGGGTAACCTATGGTAAACGCATTGCCGCCGAAGGGTTTGAGGTGTTTATCGTTGACCAGCGCAACCATGGGCATTCGCCTCACAGCGATGTTTTTAACTACCTTGCCTTGTCGGATGATCTTTTTGATTTTATTGATGAACACGAGCTGGACCGTCCGATTATAATGGGGCACTCCATGGGCGGAAAGGTGGCCATGCGCTTTGCACTGGAAAACCCGCAGTTTGTAAAACGCCTTGTGGTGGTTGACATCACGCTTAAAGCTTACGGACCTCGCGTAAACCATAAAAAAATAATTGAAGCCATGCACCGTGTTGACCTGTCAAAAGCAAAAAATCGCCGTGATGTGGACATTATGCTGTCGGAATTTATTAAGGAACAGCGCATCAGGATGTTTGTTTTAAAAAACCTTTATCGTACTGAAAATAACGAGTTTGCCTGGCGTATTAATTTTGAAGGCATCTCAAAAAACATTGATCAAATGTTTGATGCCATCGACACTCTTACAAAATTTGAAAAACCGACACTGTTTATTAAAGGAGGCGCTTCCGACTACATCACCCTAAACGATTTCCCTCAAATCAGGTATAACTTTCCCCATGCCGAAATTGTAACCATTGCCGGAGCTTCGCACTGGGTGCATGTTGAAGCGCCTGAAAAATTTTACCAGATTACTTCGGGATTTTTAACCGGTAACCCGTCGTGGTACCACGAAGCGGACGAAGGACCGGCAAAAAGAGAAAAAGGCTAATTCCTATTTTGATGTGATAGTGATTTTGTTAAGCTAAAAAACTTTACCTGTTTTTTTCAACAACTCTTTACCAAAGTCCCGAAGGGATGCTATTTGAATAGCACCGGGTGAAGCCCGGTGGATACAACAAAAATACGGAAAGCCCCCGAAGCGGGGTGTTACCATGGCAGGTTAAAGCAAATATT
>JALVAQ010000313.1 GCA_027011095.1 Bacteroidales bacterium | reverse complement strand
CCGATACCTATCCCGTAGTTGCTGATGTTGACCTGATTGGTGACGTTCGTCCCAACGATGGTATTCGTGAGATTTATGATGCCATCGCCAATGCAGGCGGACGCGACCCCAATTCGGGAACCTATGATGCTACCATGCCCGATTATTCAAAAATTCTTACTTCGGAAGATATCTGGGACTTGGTTAAATTCATCAAAGAAACCGGACATCAGACCGATGACTTTTACACTTTAACCACCACAGGAACCTATCCTGACGGAACAAAGGAATTTTCAGACATTGGTAAAAACGGTGATGCCGCTGCCGGTTTGGCAACCTACAACGCTAAATGTGCAGGATGCCATGGTGCCGACGGTTCTAAAATTAACATTTACTGTCAGGGTGAATGGCTGGGTGACATGTTCAGGCACGATCCGCATGAAATACAGCACAAAGCTGTTTGGGGTATGCCCATTGACCGTGAGCATATTGCCGGAGGTTGTACCGATGCCGGAGCCATGGCTCCTACCGGTATTACAGATGAAGACATTAGAAACTTGATGGTAATGGGACAAGACGAAGAAGCTTTTCCCGATTATCATAATTAGTTCTAATTTTTGGTTAATTGAAAAAAGGCAGCCTGTAAGGCTGCCTTTTTTCATGTCCTTTTCCTAAATAGAATAAATTTTACCTGCGGTAAGTTTTGTCCTGTGCTATTTGCTATTTTTGTCTGAAATAATTAAAAGCCATATCAAAATGAAAACAATTGATAATTATAACTTTCAGGGAAAAAAGGTTTTGGTTCGCGTTGATTTCAACGTGCCACTTAACGATAAATTTGAAATTACCGACGATACTCGCATTCGTGCTGCCATTCCAACTATTCAGAAAATCAGGGAAGAGGGTGGTGCTGTTATTTTAATGTCGCATCTGGGACGTCCTAAAACAGGTCCTGAGGATAAGTTTTCATTGCGCCATCTTGTCAATCATCTTACAGAAAAGCTGGGTACTCCGGTTCAGTTTGCCGATGACTGTGTTGGTGATCAGGCCAGGGAGAAAGCTGCTGCCTTAAAACCCGGCGAAGTGTTGCTGTTGGAAAACCTGCGTTTTTATAAAGAAGAAACCAAAGGAGATGAAGCATTTGCCAAAAAGCTTTCAGAGCTTGCCGATGCATATGTTAACGATGCTTTTGGAACTGCACATCGTGCTCATGCTTCCACAGCTGTTATTGCCAAATTTTTTCCCAACGACAAAATGTTTGGCTATGTGATGGCTGGTGAAATTAAAAGTCTTGAAAAAGTTTTGAAGGAAGGTGAAAGCCCTTTTACGGCCATTTTGGGAGGTGCTAAAGTTTCGGGAAAAATAGAGATCATCAACCATCTGCTCGATAAAGTCGACAACCTGATTATTGGCGGAGGTATGATGTTTACTTTTATCAAAGCTTTGGGTGGAAACGTTGGCAACTCACTGGTTGAAGACGATTTAATTGAAACTGCACGACAGGCTATTGTTAAGGCTGACGAGCTGGGAGTGAATATTTATCTTCCTTCTGATACCGTTATTGCCGATAAATTTGACAATGACGCCAATACGCAGATTGTAAAGGTTTCTGAAATTCCGGATGGATGGATGGGGCTGGACATTGGCCCTGATACGGAAGCAACTTTCAGGGAGGTTATCGAATCATCCTCAACCCTGTTATGGAACGGACCCATGGGCGTTTTCGAAATGGAGAATTTTGCCAAAGGAACCAAGGCAGTAGCCATGGCGCTGGTTAGTGCTACTGAAAAAGGTGCTTATACCCTGGTGGGCGGTGGCGACTCGGTTGCTGCTGTTAACAAATATCACTTACAGGATAAAGTAAGTTACGTTTCGACCGGTGGTGGTGCCATGCTTGAATATATAGAAGGCAAGGTTCTCCCGGGTATAGCGGCCATCGAGGAGTAATCTTTTGTTCAAGAACCGGCAATTTTCTGTCAGCCTTTATTTTAGGTAAAAAGAACTTGGTATTTGGAGCACTTAAAGCTCAGAGTAGACCGTAGTGTTTTTTTGAATAGCAATTAATCAATATTCTATAAACGTCATTTTAAACTTCACATGGCGGAAAGATTCATGTGGATTTAAGGTTTTGACTGACCTCTGCATATGTTGTGCTATTTTCTTACATTTACAACTTCAAAAAAATTATGTCCACCTTGATTCAAATATTGCAAAAAGTTATTTGCTCTTCGGTTTCCGATAAGCAGCAAGACTCTACGCTGGATGAAGCGGTGGTGGTTCAGAAAAAGATTCTCAAATATCTAATACGCAGGGCGAAGTTTACTGCTTTTGGTGAACATTACCGGTTTCAGGAGATGATTGGAAAAAATGATGTGGCCAGCCGGTTTAAAAAAAGCGTACCCATTCATACCTACCGCGACATGTATGTGCGGTGGTGGTACCGGTTGCTGAATGGAGAGAGTTATGTTACCTGGCCGGGAAAACAAAAATATTTTCTTACAAAAGGACTTGAACAGGAAGATGGAAAAAAAGCAATTCCTGTATCACGTTCTATCATCAATACCTATTGTGTGGCCGGTAGAAGGTTTCTGTCGGAGTTCCCTGAAAAGGATGAAGAAGTAGTGGGTTCAGCAGACCTGGAGCTTGATTTTAACAAAATATATTATGGAGGATCGCTGGCAGCAATTATAGCGCATCATAAACCCATTAAATATCATTGCTGCTTCAGGACACTTTTTTTGCCGGATAGCGGTGAGCTACAAAACCGGTTTTTAATTACTGAAATCGGGTGGATGGGAATTAGGACAAAAACCCTAAAGGATGCTTACCAACTCATCGTTGATAACGACCTTTATTACGAGTTTATACCTTTTAATAAAAATCTGCCTGACAGAAAGGGTTTGCAAAGCCATATGAAAGATACGCTGACACTGGAAGATGTTGAAAATAACAAGGACTACGCTGTTTTGTTAACCAACAATTCAGGCGCCTGGCGATACTTTACCTGTTATATAATCCGTTTTATTGATAAAGCAAAACTGGTTTTTACAGTAACACAAAAAGTAAAAGTTAGTTAGTAATGATTGCAGTAATACTTAAAGGCATATTATTAGGTTTATCCATAGGTTTTTTCTTTGGATTTGGCCCTGCCTTTTTTGCAATTATTCAAACAGCGATTTACCGGGGACCGTTACGGGGTGCTTTGATGGCGTTGGGTGTATTCCTCAGCGATTCAGTGATGGTAATCTTAACGCTTATTGGAGCTGCAAGTATTTTTAGAAACTCTGAGAACGCTGAAATAATGGGTTTTATAGGTGGAATTGTATTGATTGTTTTTGGTATTGTTATTTTCACCAAAAAATCGATGCGAACCGAAAGTGAAGAGAAAAAAGAATTGAATCTGCAAAATCCCAACCCGGTGTTTTATCCCTTTAAAGGTTTTCTGTTAAACATTGCCAACCCTGCTATCTGGTTATTTTGGGCGGGAGTGGTTATGGGTGTGGCTGCTCCGTTTAAAGACCAGGAATTTAAATTGATACTTTTCTTTTCGGCAACATTACTTACTGTTTTCACTACCGACCTGACCAAAGTTTTTGTATCGCACAAAATGAAATCCATTGTCAACGACCGTTTTCTGATGGCAGTTAATAAGGTAGCCGGTGTAGGCCTTTTTGGTTTTGGGGTTTATCTGTTTATTAAAACAATAATAATTGTAGTTGGAGGATAGATGTAAAGATGATTTCCTGTAAGGATTAGATCGGCACCCATTATCAAACATTTTAGCATGAAAAAAATATTATTCGTTAGCGGGCTTCTTCTTTTAGTAGTTTTATCGGGCTGCTTTCAAAACAATAGGAAGGTGAAGTCTGGAGATATGTTTGATAACACCGCTTTATCAATGCCTTACAATAAAATCCTGACCCCTGCCGGAACACAACTATTTTTTGGTGACCCCGGGTTGGAAAACCACGCCCTTGATGTGGCATTGTCGCCCGATAAAAAAACGGTTGCGGTTGAAGGCCGGTACAGTATTGTGTTTATCAACACCGCCACCAATAAAATCATCCATCGGTTTGTATTGCGAAGTTACGATAAGTCCAACGCAATGAATACCTATTCGGGCATCACCTGGTTTGTTGAAAACAACAAGCAGTACCTCCTTTGGGGAACCCGGAACAATGTTTTAAAAGCCTTATGGAACGGTAAAACAGCTGAGGTGGTTAAAACGTATAACTTTCAGCCAAAGAAGGGGGTAAGAGCTTCCATTCCCAACGAAATAGTTGTTAGAAAAGAAAATGATAAACCGGTGGCTTATGTTGTTTTAAACGGCAATGATGAAGTGGTAAAAATAGGCCTCGAAACCGGAAATACAATATGGAAACAACCCGCCGGCCTTGCTCCATACGGCATTTGTCTTGCAAACAACAAACTATATGTTACCAACTGGGCGGGAACCACCCGTCAAAGGCCAAAATCGGTAACGGCAGGTATTCCCTGGGAAAAAGCACTTGTTGACCGCTACGGTACGGCGGCTTCCGGCTCGGTTTCGGTATTAAATCCTCAATCGGGAGCGATTATCAAAGAGATTAAAACGGGGCTGCATCCCAACGATATTATTTGTAACGCGCAACAATCGTATGTTTTTGTCGCCAACGGAAACGACGACAATATTACCGTTATCGACACCAAAACCGATAAGGTTGCCGAAACAATTCCGGTAAGGCTTAACAAGGGTAGCAATCCATACTTTGGTGATTCGCCCAACGGGTTGGCAATTACTTCAAACGGAAGTACACTTTATGTTGCCAATGGAATGGACAACGCCCTGGCAGTTGTTAAATTGGGGAACAGGATTTTTTCAAAATCAGCATTAAAACAGAGCCGCGTTACGGGCTTTATTCCCACGGCAGCCTATCCCGGAGGCATCTGTTTGTTAAACGACCAAACACTTTATGTGGCCAACATTGAGAGTGTTGGCGCAAAGCTGACCGTAAAGGAAAACAACAAAGCATTTCACACTTTTTATAAAGGTACTTTCGACACATTAAAGTCCACTGCCGGCGCTTTTAACGCCCATCGTATGTTGGCATTGGTTTCGGTAATTCCGGTTCCCGACAATAATCAGTTGAAAGACTATACCAAATCGGTTATCGATAACAACAGGCAAAACCGATTGGCCTTGCTTAAACTGCTTCCCCGCAAGGGAGTTAAGCCGGTACCGCTTCCCCAACGGATTGGAGAACCATCGGTGTTTAAACATGTGGTTTACATTATAAAAGAAAACCGAACCTACGATCAGATTTTAGGGGACATTAAAAAAGCCAACGGTGATACAAGCCTGTGTACATTTGGTGAAAAGGTTACCCCCAATGCCCATAAACTGGTAAACAGCTATGTGCTACTCGACAACTATAAGGCTTCGGGAAAATGCTCCTCGGAAGGCCATGTGTGGACTGATGCATCCATTGTAACCGATTACATTGAAAAAAATGTGCGGGCATGGTTCAGAAGTTACACCCATGTTTTATACGATGCCATGGCCTACCCAAAAACCGGTTTTTTGTGGGATAATGCCCTCGACCATGGCAAAAGTGTGCGCATATACGGCGAAGCCTGCAAGCCTGTTTGGAAAGGAAAAAAAACATGGACTGATATTTACAACGGTTTTTTACAAAACAAACCCTTTGAATTTACCAATAGCACCACCATCGACAGGGTAAGGGGAATATTGTCGCCAAACTATCCCGGATACGACAGCCATAACATACCCGATGTGCTTCGTGCCAGAGCTTTTATCTACGAACTGAAAACCATGGAAAAAATGGATGAGGATGTGATGCCCGACCTGAGTATTATTGCACTTCCCGATGACCATACAGCCGGAACCTCCTCAAAGCACCCTACACCACGAGCCATGGTGGCCGACAACGATTACGCTCTCGGACAAATTATTGATGCCCTTTCGAGAAGTAAATACTGGAAAAACACCGTTGTTTTTGTTACCGAAGACGATTCGCAAAGCGGATGGGACCACGTGTCGGCTTATAGAACAGTGGGTATGGTTATCAGTCCGTACAGCAAAACCGGCAAAGTTATTTCAACCGACTACAACCAAACTTCCATGATTAGAACCATTGAACAAATACTTGGCCTTCCGCCCATGAACATTATGGATGCCACCGCAACCCCCATGTTTGATATTTTTAGTGAGGAAGCCGATTTTACACCCTATTATATGGTAAAAAATCAAATCCCACTCAACGAAATGAACCCGCCTTTAACGGCACTTAGCGGCGAAGCAAAACGTTATGCCCTGCAATCGGAGCAGATGGCTTTAAAAGGCATTGATGCCGGCGACGACAACCTGTTTAACCGGATAATCTGGTCATCGGTTCAACCTGATAAGCCCTACCCTGAAAAATTTGCCGGTGAGGATGACGATGATTAGCAGCTGAAAACCTACCCCTTAAGCTCGTGCAGGTTTGCCTGCCCGTCCGGTCAGGCGGGCAACCTGAACGAATTGTCCCTTAACGAATTATCTTTTATGTTACCCGCCTGCAGGGAATTGAAAAAACTCGAACCCTCGGTATTTTTACCGGTTAAAAACAGAGAGCTTGACCTCCCTTAAGATTTCCCCTTGTCGATATATCCTTTCAGTGCCTCAACATATTTTTCAAACGCATCAAAACCAGCAGGGGTAATCTTACAGGTGGTAAGTGGATAGTTGTTTTTAAAACTCTTTTCAACAGTTATGTATCCCGCTTCCTTGAGCTTAGTTAACTGAACACTCAGGTTGCCCTTTGTAGCGCCGGTTTGCTCAAGCAGATAGGTAAATTCGGCCGACTCAAGGCTGATTAACAGCGACATGATTGACAGCCGTAACTGCGAATGCAATAACGGATTAAGCGCTTTAAACATGGTTTTGAGCTTTTTCTTTCGACCTTAATAAATAACCCGGCCACAAATAGGCAATAACAACTGCAATGGCAATGGCCAACATACTATATTGTCCCGGTAATAACATACTTACTACGGCAATAATCCAACTTGCTATGGCACCTGCTTTAAGTGGGTTGAATTTTAAAATTCCCCCCGAAACATAAGTGCCCAGCCCATATAACACAATGATTAAACTATTTGAAGTAACCCAATTAATTTTACCGAATGCAGCACCAAAAAGAACAATAAACATTGAAATTGAAAATCCAATCCATAAATGGATAATGGCTGTTTCGATGTAAGTTTTTGCTTTTGATTTTTTGTGCAGCTTTTTAGCCTTTATAACCGACAGAATAGCTCCAAGCGTCATGGCAATCGGCCATAAAATATAGGGCTGCTTGTACGAAACCAACAACAGTATAAAGTGCGATAAACTGGAGATAAATACCAGCCAGCCCCACAACAGATAAAAATAGCTGCTTTCGCCGAGGTTTGTTTTCGATTTTGCAATCATCTCCTGAATAATCCGGAGACTTTCCTGTTCGTTAAGTTGTCTTTCCATAATTTGAATTATTTGATTGTTTATATTGAACTTGTTTAAAGTCTTTTATTTGAACTATTGATAAAATAATGTAACTCAGAAAAGTGAATATCTTTTTTTAAACCCACCCCTGCACCCCTCCAAGG
>JALVAQ010000312.1 GCA_027011095.1 Bacteroidales bacterium | reverse complement strand
GGGCGATACTTTACGCGCTGTGGTCTCGAAAGTTGACCTGAAAAACAACAACAGCAGTCTCGATATTATTTTAAGTCGTACCTCCCCTGTTTTTCTTGAAAGACTTTTTGAGGCAGAAGTACCTGAAATTTACGATGGCCTGATTACCATTAAGAATATTGTAAGAGTACCGGGCGAAAGAGCCAAAGTGGCTGTTGAGTCGTACGACGACCGAATTGACCCCGTTGGTGCTTGTGTGGGTATGAAAGGCTCACGTATTCACGGCATTGTCAGGGAACTGCGAAACGAAAATATCGACGTTATCAACTATACAACCAATACGGCACTTTATATTCAACGTGCCTTAAGCCCTGCTACCATCTCATCCATTACACTGGATAACGAAACCATGAAAGCCGAAGTTTACATGCGTCCCGACCAGGTTTCGCTTGCCATTGGAAAAGGAGGTTATAACATTAAGCTGGCTGGTAAACTTACCGGGTATGAAATTGATGTATATCGCGACACGGATGTTGATACAGAGGACGTTGACCTTAAAGAGTTTAACGACGAAATCGATCAGTGGATTATCGACGAGCTTAAAGCCGTGGGTTGCGATACGGCAAAAAGCGTATTGGAACTGAGTGTAGAGGAGTTGGTTAACAGAACCGACCTCGAAGAGGAAACCATTGACGAAGTGGTTAAAATTCTTAAAGCTGAATTTGAATAGAAGGAACGTGTTTCCGGAGTAAAACGATAAGTTTGATGTTTCAATGCTTATCAGATAGATGAAAATTGTATTTTTACCCGTTTCTTAACCGAAACCAGAATAGTTAAATAAAGATAATTTATGGCTTCATTAAAAACAATGAGACTTAACAAAGCCGCAAGAGAGTTTAACATAAGCACTCGAACCATTGTCGAATTTCTTGGCAAAAAGGGATTTGCTATTGATGCAAAACCCAATACAAAGCTGGAACTTGAAATGATGGAACTACTTGAAAAGGAATTTCAAATCGACAAGCAGGTCAAAGAGGAAGCGCATGAAAAGGGACTGGACTATGGTAACAACGAAACGGTTACTATAAATGATATAAAAAAGCAGAAAGAAGATGCTTTAAGTGAGGAATATCAGGAGGAATTTTTTATCCAAAGTGGCACCGATTTTACCGAACCTAAACCGGTTGAAAAAACCGAACCTGTTGTTGAACCTGAACCGGTTGTTGAACCTGAACCGGTTGCAGAAGCCGAACATGTTGTTGAGACTGAACCCGTTAGAGAAGAACCTGAGCCGGAAACCAAACCTGCTGTTGAAAAGGAAGAACCTGTCGAAGCCACTGTTGCTGATGAAGCTACCGTTACGCCTGAGCAGCCTGTAGAAGAGAAAAAAGAAGAAAAACCCGCTGCTCCTGTTTCGGAAGAACCTGTTGAGGAAACATCTGACAAAAAAGACGATACGGTAAAAAAAGTACAAGCCGAAAAAGCGCCGGCTCCGGCTAAAGAGGAAAAAGTTGAAGATGAAGCCAAAAAAGAAGAGGAAGAAGGATTAAAAATCCTGGGTAACATCGACCTGAACGCCATCAATCAAAAAACACGTCCTGCTAAAAAAACAAGAGCACAACGAAAAAAAGAGGCCGAAGAGAAAAAAGCTGCAGAAGCTGACAAACGTAAAAGTACTAAACAAAAAAAAGAACCAGTAAAAAATACTGCACCCGACAAGCCGGCTAAACACACTAAACAAGAGCATGAAAAGCCTGTTAAGCAAGTGGCCCCTAAAGAAACTCCCAAGCCTGCAAGCAAGCCCAAAGAAAAAGAAAAGATAGAGTTTCTTAAAACCAATTATCAAAAAATTGACGGCCCCACTATTTTAGGAAAAATTGAACTTAAAGAAGAACCTAAACCGGGAAAGAAAAAGAAAAAGCCGGTGGCATCTTCAAAAGATCCTGTTAGCGGAGGAGGTAAAGGAAAAAGACCTCGCAAAAGAATTGCCACCGGAGGAAAACCCGGTCAGCAGCCCACGCAGGGGGGAAAAGCCAAAGCACATCGCGACACAAGAAAAAAAGGTGGACACAAAAGAGCACCTAAAGCAGAGCTTACAGAAGAGGAAATCCAAAAGCAGATGAAAGAAACTCTTGCCCGCCTGCAAGGGGGTGGTAAGTCGAAAGCCTCAAAACACCGCCGTGAAAAAAGAGGGCATATCGCCGACGAAAGAGCATCAAAACTGGCTAAGGAAGAAGCGGAAAAAACTGTTCTTAAAGTTACTGAATTTGTAACCGTTAGCGAGCTGGCCAACATGCTGGATATTGGTGTAACCGATATTATTAAAACCTGTTTCGACCTCGGTATGGTGGTTTCTATTAACCAGCGTCTCGATGCCGAAACCATTCAGTTTGTGGCTGAAGAGTATGGCCACACTGCCCAGTTTGTTGACGTGGACAGCGAAGTAATTTATGTTGATGAAGAGGAAGACGATCCTGCTTCATTGGTACCCCGCCCACCTATTGTTACGGTTATGGGTCATGTGGATCATGGTAAAACCAAACTGCTCGATTATATTCGTCATGCCAATGTTGTTGCCGGTGAAGCAGGAGGAATTACACAGCATATTGGAGCCTACGAAGTAACCATGCCCGATAACAGAAAAATTACTTTCCTTGATACACCCGGCCACGAAGCATTTACTGCCATGCGTGCCAGGGGAGCTAAAGTTACCGATGTTGCTGTTATTGTTATTGCAGCCGACGACGCGGTAATGCCCCAAACCAAAGAGGCCATTACCCATGCACAAGCTGCGGGTGTACCCATTGTTTTTGCTTTTAATAAGATTGATAAAGAAGGTGCAAATCCTGAAAGAATTAAAGAGCAGTTGGCCAATATGAATATTTTGGTTGAAGATTGGGGTGGGAAATTCCAGTCGCAGGAAATATCAGCCATTAACGGGCAGGGTGTTGAAGAGTTGCTTGAAAAAATATTGTTGGAATCGGAAATGCTTGAACTAAAAGCCAATCCAAACCGTCTGGCAAGTGGAACTGTTTTGGAATCGCTGCTCGATAAGGGCCGTGGTTATGTTACCAACATTTTGGTTCAAAACGGAACCCTTAAAAAAGGTGATATTGTATTGGCAGGGCCTGTTTATGGTAAGGTAAAAGCGCTGTTTAACGAAAAAAACAAGTCGGTTAAAGAGGTAGGACCTTCAATGCCCGCACTTCTTCTGGGATTGAACGGAGCACCGCAGGCCGGCGACCTGTTTAATGTAATTGCCGATGAAAAAGAGGCTAAAAACCTCGCTACAAAACGCCAGCAACTTATTCGCGAACAAGCCATCAGAACTAAAAAGCATATTACCCTTGATGAAATTGGCCGCCGACTCGCTATTGGCGACTTTAAAGAGCTGAACATTATTGTTAAAGGTGATGTTGACGGTTCCATCGAAGCCCTTTCGGATGAGTTGTTGAGGCTCTCCACCGAAGAGGTTCAGGTAAATGTTATTCACAAAGCTGTGGGTGCCATTACCGAAACCGATGTGCTGCTTGCCTCTGCATCCAACGCCATTATAATTGGTTTCCAGGTTCGTCCGGTGCCACAGGCACGTAAGCTTGCCGAAGCCGAGCAGGTTGATGTAAGGTTATACTCCATCATTTATCAGGCTAAGGAAGAAATTGAGTCGGCTATTAAAGGGATGCTTACCAAGAAAACAGAAGAAAAAGTTGTTTGTAATCTCGAAGTTCGTGATACCTTTAAAGTTACCAAGGTGGGTACCGTTGCCGGTTGTTATGTGCTTGATGGCAAAATAAACCGTAATACCAAAGTGCGGTTAATTCGCGATGGTATTGTTGTTTACTCAGGAAACCTCGGCTCGCTTAAACGTTTTAAAGACGATGTTAAAGAGGTTGCCACCGGTTACGAATGCGGCCTGAACATTGAGAACTTTAACGATGTAAAAGTGGGTGACATTATTGAAGGTTACGAAATAGTTGAGGTTGATTAATAGCCCAAAAAACCATAATCCCTGCCTTTGCCGGCAGGCAGGCGTGTAATTCGTGTAATTCGATGACTTTTATCCACGAATTACACGAATTATATATCGCCAACGGCGATATATAATTCTGAATAGGGGAAAAATGAATAAATATTTGTTAATCAATTTATATATTACTATTCCGATAGCTCCGGTAATTATCGGAGGAATAAAGAGATAACTTTAAACAACTTCAAAATATAGTCTCACAATGGAATTTCTAAGCAATCCACAACTACAACTTGCACACGACTTTGTTCAGTTTACCGGCAGAAATGTTTTTCTGACCGGAAAAGCAGGAACAGGAAAAACTACTTTTCTTCATAATCTAAAGCAGTATTCCACCAAAAGGATGGTGGTTGTTGCCCCTACCGGTGTGGCAGCTATCAACGCAGCAGGGGTTACCATCCACTCTTTTTTTCTGGATGGTGTGGATGCTGTGTTGCGCCGGTTTCGTGACCACAGCCGCCCCTTTGGTGGAGTTCAACTTCTGATGATTGGCGATTTGCAGCAACTGGCACCGGTGGTGAAACAGGACGAATGGAGTTTACTGCGAAAACATTACGATACACCGTTTTTCTTCAGCAGCAACGCACTTAAAAAAACACATTATGTTACTGTTGAGCTTACTTATGTTTTTCGTCAGCGGGATGAATATTTCATTAAGCTGCTTAACAAAGTACGTGATAATAAGATTGACAGTGAAGTAGTAACCATGCTGAATGAACGGTATCATCCTGATTTTGATTTTGACAAACCGGGTTATATTATTCTCACCACGCACAATGCCAAAGCCAAGGCCATCAACGATGACAAGATGCTTAAACTGCCTGGAAAGGAAAAAAAGGCAAGGGCAATCATCAGAGGCAATTTCCCGGATTACATCTATCCCACCGAGCCTGAATTACGGCTTAAAGTGGGTGCGCAGGTTATGTTTGTTAAAAACGACCCGGAGCCTGAAAAAAGGTTTTACAATGGTAAAATCGGTAGCGTTATCAATATTGGAAAAGATACGATAGAGGTACAATGTGAAGGAGATGATGAGCCCATTGAGGTGGTTCCATTGGAGTGGGAAAAAGTAAAATACACTTTAAATGATGAATCAAAGGAGATTACCGAATCTGTTGAGGGTACGTTTACTCAATTTCCATTGAAGCTTGCCTGGGCAATAACCATTCATAAAAGTCAGGGGCTTACCTTTGAAAAAGCGGTCATTGACGCGCAGGATGCCTTTGCGCATGGTCAGGTTTATGTGGCTTTAAGCCGGTGCAAATCGCTGGAAGGTATGATTTTGAGTAGTAAGATCACACAAACAAGCATTCGGCACGATACTACTGTTGAGAAATTTACCAAAGATTTCGAAGAGCGGCAACCGGATAGTAGCGAACTGGAAAAATCGAAGCAGGATTATCAGCAACAGTTGCTTACCGAGCTTTTTAATTTTGAGAAGTTGCAACGCAGAATCTATTATTTGATGAAGCTTGCCGATGAGCACAAAACCAGTTTGCAAATTGATTTAAAAGCTCCCTTTTTGGCCATGAGCAACGTTTTGAAAAATGAGGTTGTAATTGTTTCGGAGAAATTTGGCAGACAGCTTAAAACAATGCTTGCAACAGAACCTGATGCTGAGAAAAATCAGCCGTTGCAGGAACGGATAAAAAAGGCAGCGGTTTACTTTAGTGAAAAAGTCCAAAAATTGGTTTTGGAAAAAGCGGATGAAATTGTGGTAGAAACCGACAATAAGGCAGTACGCAAGTCGTTGAACGACGCTTTGAAAAAACTTGAACAGGATGCAAGGTTCAAAACAGCCTGTTTGCAAGCCTGCGAAAATGGTTTTATTGTTCAGGATTATATCAGAGCCAAAGCAAAGGCAGCCATTGAAGAGCCCGCACCCAAAAAGAAAAGAAAGAAAGCAAAAGAGGTGGTTGATGAAACCATGACTCATCCTGAATTGTATCAACGGTTAAAGCATTGGCGGGATGCAAAAGTTGAGGAGCTGAAGTTACCCTATTACATGGTGCTTCCGCTTAAAACCATGCGCGAACTGAGCAACAAACTGCCGGTTACGTTGCCGGCATTAAAAGCCATTAAAGGTTTTGGCAAGAAAAAGATTGCCATGTATGGTGGTGAAATTATAGAAATCATTACCGATTATTGTGATGAAAAAGATTTTCAACCGGAACCCTATTACGAACCTGAAATAAAACCCAAAAAGCCCACAAAGCAAATCAGTTTTGAAATGTGGCAGCAGGGCAAAACAGTGGATGAAATTGCTTCGGAAAGGGGATTTACTGCCGCGACCATCGAACGTCATCTGGCTTTTTTTGTTGAAGCGGGAAAAATACCCGTAGAAAAATTTGTGACAAAAGATAAGCTTGATACTATTTCAGATTACTTTAAAGCCAATCCGGAAGCTTCATTAAGTGATGCAAAGGCTGCCTTGAGTGAAAATATCACATGGTCGGAATTACATTTTGTGAAAGCATTCATGAGCGCAGGCAACAAAGAACCTGTGTAGTGTCATGTCAAACTTATAAGTTTGACTTTGGTAAGGGTATTTATTAAGTTACAACCGCTTCATCTCTCCCTCAAGAGAGCCTGTCCCGAACTTGTTTCGGGAGAGATAAAGAGGGAGGATAAAAAATCCGTAACTTAATAAATACCCGTCATTTGGCTTGATACTAGTCTTATTTCAAAAATGAAATGGTGGGTATTTACCTGCCAATCGCCTTTTTAAATGCAGGAGTATCCCTCAGATGGTCAAATGCGCTGTTTTCGTCAATACGTATCATCTCTTCAAATCCTTTTTCCATGGCTGTTTTCAGCGAAGTCAAAGCTTGTTTGTCCTGATTTAGCATGGCAAAACGTACAGCCTTAAAAAAGAAAACATCCGGATTATCAGGGTCAACGGCTTCATAAATACTGAGGAACTTTTCAGCAGCATCAGTCTGATTGCTTTTTAGTGCCCGGTTGGTATAAATAAAGGAGATCATACTTAAATAGTTCACCAGCCTTTGGTTCATAAGGTTTTCCTGCGGCGATAAATTTTTGTTTGCATCACCTTTCAGTTTGGATATCTCCTTTTGCCACCAGCTCCATGGTTTTTCTTCCATGGCTCTTACAAGCATTTGCTGCTGTTTAATTTCCGTTTTTTCCAATGTCCTGCTTTTTGGATCATCTTTTACCTCAAAAGCTGATTGTATGGTGTTGTTTTTCAACACAATTTTAAATGCATCATCCATTACAGATGTCGGTGGCCACTCGTGTTTTCCGTTAAACACAAGTAAACGGCTTTTAAACCGATTTGCTTTCAATTGACGGTTGAGATTTACCAGTTCCAGAAAATTGAAATCTTTGTCGCCTACAACGCCAACCCATTGAAAACTTGTGTTTACCGGATTTTGAACCTGTGGAAACCCGGCTGCGCATCCAATTACACCGGCCACATTACCATTGTACAAAGCCACCAGGGTAGCCACGCGGGCACCACCGGAAAATCCCGCCGTGTAAATCTTTTCCATGTCCACATGAAACTGTTTTTCCACATCACTCATAAACCCGGTGATGATGCGATTACGTTCGCCGGCACTTTGGCCGTTTTTTGAATTGTTTGAAGCGGCAAGGATAACG
>JALVAQ010000311.1 GCA_027011095.1 Bacteroidales bacterium | reverse complement strand
TGTTTATGCTTATCACTATTATACCATGACACTTGCCTCTTTTGCCGGCAGAAATGTCAGCACAGAGTTGTTGCGCTTTCCGCCCAAAGCCGCGGGAAAAGCAGCTGACGGCTCAGAAAAACTGGATATATCCTCATTGCCTGCTGTTTTAACCGATGAGAACGGAGTGCTTCTCAACAAAATGACAACTTTCAATTATCAGGCAAATTATGAACAAGAAGTGGAAATAAAAGCTTTGAAAGAAGACATCGCGCAGCAAAAACAAGAAATTAATGACCTTAAAAAAATGGTGGAAGAACAAAAAGTGATGATAAACCATTTGCTTGGCCAACAAAAAAAATAAATCAAAGGTAGGAATTTGGTTTTGAGTGCTCATCTTTTATATAAAGGTGGGCTTTTTTTTTCTTTAACTGAATATGAATTGGCATCTATTTACACTGTTTTGTTGTCTCTTTTTTTAAGAAGCCATCAGTTTTTTTATGGTTACTCAATTATTTATTTATTTTTGAACTTTTATGTGTGGTGTAACATGCCTTGCATGAGGAATTTGTGTTTGAACGAAAATGTGTGAAATTACATTTTATGGTGTCTTTTATATGGTGGTATTTTTTATAAAAAAATTATTTTCACTTCAAGAAAAAGCTGTAACTTGTGCCTTCTAAATTTTTGCATTTAATTTATAAAACCGATAGTATGAAAAAAAGATTTTTACCCTTTACCTTTTTTTTGAGTTTAGCCGCTTTAACCCTTGCTTTTACTGCATTTAAGCCTGTTAATGGTACTGATAATAATGTGGTTAAAAAAAGTAATGTTGCGCAATCAGTTATCAAATCCGAAGGCTATCTTCAGCTGTTAAGAAACAACCAGACAACCGGATTGCTGAATCCGCAGTTAGTACTTAAAGCTAAGCAGGAGACTAATGCACTCAATAATCTTAAATCAACACAGACCATCGACTGGGAAATAATGGGGCCTGACAATGCAGGGGGCAGAACACGTGCCATTATTTATGATAATCAGGATGCCTCGGGCAATACAATTTTTGCCGGTGCTGTAACAGGTGGTTTGTGGAAATCGACTGACAACGGTATAACCTGGACAAAAATTAATACGGCCAACCAAAATCTGTTTGTTTCGTGCATTACGCAAGCTGACGATGGTACTATTTACGTGGGTACGGGCGAGTCTTTCAGGTCGAATATCTTTAGTCAATTAGGCCAGCTTGGCTATTCTACGGGTCTTATGGGGTCGGGAATATATAAGTCGTCAGATGGAGATAATTTTGAATTAATTGCTTCAACCCAACCTCAGGCAAATACTCCTTCTCTCGATTGGGCATTTATTAATGGTGTTCAGATAGATGGAAACGGACGGATTTATGCCGCTACAAATACCGGCTTAAAATATTCTGACGATAACGGCTCTTCATGGCAGGTTGCCATGGATACTGCCGGAAACCAATTGGTTCAGAACTGTTACGATGTTAAAGTAGCCGGAACATTTGTTGTTGCCGCTGTTGATAATCAGTGCTTCATCTCTTCGGGCGATGCCAACGGATTTATTAATCACTCAACAGGAGATGTAAATCAGTTACCAACCAATGCCAAAGTAACCAGAATTGAGTTTGCTATTGCTCCTTCTGATAATAACATTGTATATGCCAGCCTGATTAATGAAAACGGTTACTCAAAAGGAGTTTATCAGTCGCAAGATGCCGGCGAAACATGGGATGTTATTTTACCCGAAACAAATTCGTTGATTATCTTTTTTGGAATGGGAGAATTTGTTAATGCACTTACTGTATTTCCAGATGACCCCAATAAGTTATTATTAGGAGGCTACGATTTATGGGTTGGATACAAAACCGATAACAAAGGACTGTTTTTCTGGGAACAGAAATCCAGAGCTTATGAAATTCCCAACGACCCCAATTCAAATGTTTTGGCAGGAGGTAACCATACCTATGCTTTTCGTCCCGGCCATCCTTCACAATTTATGATAGGAACCAATGGCGGTATTTATAAAGCAAATTTACAAGGAGATGTGTTTACATGCCAACCCGCTAACCGTAAATATTACACAACACAGTTTTACCGTGCCGCTGCATCGGGTATTGAGGATTATACCATTGGCGGTTCGCAGGGAAACGGGATACGTATGATGACCGGCGAAACAAATTCACCTGGTTATTCTACCTATCTTTATTACATAAAAACTTATGGAGGTGATGCTGCCATATCGTTAATTAACCCCGATGTTATTGTTTTCGAAGGATTCGGTGGTTGGGTTTTTCGCTCGGAGGACAGAGGCAAAACAGTTTCCTCCCAGTTCTTAACATCAAGTATTCAGAACCCAAATGGTTATATTACACCGGTTGCACTTTGGGAAAGTTTTAACAACGAAAACAGCCGCGATTCGGTTTGGTTTCATGCCAGAGAAGATATTGCCGCCGGATCAACTATTACGGTAAGAAGCAGCAATAGCGGATATCCTTTTAAATATACGTTGCCCGAAGGAGTTGGCTTGCAGGATGGTGACTCAATTGAGGTTCTCGACCCAATAGCATCAAGGCTTTTTATTGCCGTTGACGGGGGAGTATATATGACAAAAGAGTTACACAACTTTGGTAAAACCCCTGAATGGTTTGAAATTGCTAACGGTTCCGTGGGATTTTCAGGATTACCCAACGCCATTGCTTATTCTTCCGATGGAAACCATTTATGGGTTGGAACAACCGATGGTAAAATTTACCGGATATCAAACCTGGCACTTGCCTATAACAAAGCACTTGCCGATGTTAATGAGCCAACTTCAATAGTGGCCAATTCAATGTTTCAAATTAACAATCCCGAAACCGGAAATCCAATTGACCAGGCTGTAACTTCAATATCAGTTGATCCGCAGGATCCAACAAAAGTAGTAGTAACATTTGGCAACTTCGACAATTCAAACTATGTTTTCTATACCGATAATGCCCTTGATGGTGCCCCCTCATTTACATCTAAACAAGGTAACCTACCGGCAATGCCTGTTTATTCTTCCGTAATCGAAATGAGTGATGGTAACACGGTAATTATTGGTACTGAAAACGGTGTGTTTGTAACGGATAACATTTCTGCTGCTGCTCCAAACTGGGTTGCCAATAACGATGCTATGGGAAGCGTTCCTGTTTTTGATTTAAGGCAACAAAATGTAGCTCAAAAATCGGTTACACTTACGGTGGTTGCCGGTCTTGATACTGCTGATATCGTTTATCCGGGAGCAACCAATTACGGAGTTATTTACGGTGCAACTTTTGGAAGGGGAATTTTTAAAACCAATACCTATCGTAAACCTGTGGGAATTGGTGAGATTTATACCGATCAGGGTGTTTCCGGAAAAAGCGCTTTGAAAGTGTATCCTAACCCCGTTAAGAATACGGTTTTCTTCCAACTTGATAATAACAGCACCTCAACAATAGAGGTTGATATATACAACCTGAATGGAATGCAGATTAAAACTTCTAAAATTTCTGGACGTTCAGGTAATGGTAAAGGAAGTGTGGATGTATCCGGCTTGCCTGTTGGTACATACATCATCAAGGTGAGAAGCGGAAAAGTTACTGCCACTCAAAAGTTTGTTAAATTATAGTAGTTTCAATTATAGAAAATCCTTTTTGATATGAAAAATATTTATTTAGTCGTTTTATCATTACTGCTTTCCACATCTGTTTTGTTTGGACAGAGCAGGGTGTATGCTCCCGAACTTCAAACACCCGAAAACGGAGCTGTTGATCAAATGCCACAAGTGATGCTTAATTGGTATGCCGTTACTGGTGTTGGAATGAACATACAGTACGAAGTTCAACTGGCAACCGATGATGCTTTTACCAATCCTGTAGAGTTTCCATTGGTGAGCGTTACTGCATTGGACGCCGCTAACCTTATGTTTGGAAACACCTACTATTGGCATGTAAGAGCACATGATGGCGATGAAGTTTCCGATTGGTCCGAAACCTGGTCGTTTTCAATTGTTACAACGGTATCGGTAACTGCCCCTTCTGATGGTGGTATTGTTAACCCTCAGGTTGATATTGTATGGAATCCGGTAACAGGCGTTGATTTTTATCAAATATTAGTGGATACCCTTTTCTCATGGAAACATGAGTTTACCGGTATTTCCGACGATATTAATGCAACTTTTGTAGTTGATGCCAATAATTATGGTGGTGTTGGCAATGGCGGACTTATATTTTACTACAATGGACAATGGAATATTGCCGAATCGGGTACAACTAAAGATCTATTGGATGTTTACTTTGTTGATGCAAACAATGGCTGGGCAGTAGGAAAAACCGGCACTGTTGTGCATTTTGACGGAAGTACATGGTCAACCGTTGATATTGGCGCCACTAAAGATTTAAGGGGGGTTTACTTTGCCGATGCTAATAACGGTTGGGTTGTTGGTAAAAGCGGCGTAATTTATTATTTCAATGGAACCGACTGGACTGAGCAAACTTCGGGAACAACCAAAGATTTGAACGCCGTTTGGGCTGTTTCCGCTACCGACGTATGGGCTGGTGGAAAATCAGGAACCATGGCTCATTTTGATGGTAGCACATGGAGTGTTGATACACCCGGTACCAAAGATTTTATGGGCTTATGGTTTAACGCAGCCAATGACGGTTGGGCTATCCAAAAAAGTGCAGGACTCATTTCGCATTACGATGGTTCAACCTGGACCGAAGAAAGTACAGGGGTTTCAAAAGTGTTTTTTGGCGTCGCGTTTAATGGCTCAACAGGGTATATTGTTGGACAAACAGGTACGCTTTTGGAGTATAACAACGGCCAATGGAATCAAATTACTTCGGGAACAAAAAAGAATATTAATGGTATTTGGTTTGCCGATGGTGCCGGGCTATATGCCGGCGATGATGGTATTGCTTATACCTATGTTGGAGGCGCCGGTTTTGACAGCCCTTACGCTACAACCTACAATATTTCCGGATCGGAATCATCTTTTTCAATGCAAAACCTTTTCTTTGGAAGTACCTATTATTATAAAATGAGAATGGGCCATAGTGCAGATACTTCATCATGGACATCACCGCTTTCATTTCAGGTGCAGCGCTCACCCGAGCTAAAAGCTCCTGCTGATGGCGCTTCCAATATTGCACTGGAAGTAAAACTGGATTGGAAAGATTTTGACGGGATTCAAAAATTTAATGTGCAAATTGCTGACAACCCCGAGTTTAACAATGCTTTTACTTATTATTCGGATAGCAGCTTTTTTGATATGCTGGGATTGAGCTTTGGAACAACCTATTATTGGAGAGTGAATGCTCAAAATGCTGCCGGTTCTTCACCATGGTCGGCACCATGGAGCTTTACCACAATTAATACGGTTGACTTAACGGCTCCTGCCAACAATGCAATTAATGTTGCCACATGCCCGTTGCTTGAATGGGAAGCAATACCCGGTGTTGGTACATATGAAGTGTGGATGGATACCGATGAAAACTTTACTAACCCACAAAAAAAGACTGAAAACGGTACCTCCAGTCAATGCCAGTCACAATTGGAAAAAAAGACAGATTACTTCTGGAAAGTAAGAGGAATATTTGCCATTGATACTTCGGACTGGAGTCCCGTATGGAAATTTACAACATTGGGGCCTGATGCTATCAACGAGATAGTTGACCCTGCTTCATTAACACTTTATCCTAATCCGTCAAACGGGAACTTTACCATTTCGCTAAACAGTATTGTGGATGATAACATTAAAATTGAAGTGGTATCTGTTTCCGGAAAAGTTATTTACAACCGTGAGTTTAAATGTTCGGTGGGGGTAAATAAAATTACTGTTGATATAAATGATCTCGCTTCAGGAATTTATCACGTAAACATTATTAAAAACAATCATAAACTTTCAAGAAAACTGGTAGTTAGATAACCTGTTGTTTATAATTTACGATTTAAAAAAGAGCCTGATAATCGTCAGGCTCTTTTTTTACATAAAGTTGTTTCAAATTTTTTCTAACTTTGGTGTGAAATGAAGTTTAATTTAAAAGTTTGAATGATGGTACCAAAAATCACAACCCTTAGCGGTTACCTGCATGAATATCAAAAAAGTGTTGCTAATCCAACCGGATTTTGGGCAAATATTGCCGAAACTTTTTATTGGCATAAAAAATGGGACTCTGTTTTGGAGTGGGATTTTCATAACCCTAAGGTGGAGTGGTTTAAGGGAGGTAAACTGAATATTACCGAAAATATTTTTGAGCGAAATCTTTTTCTACTCGGTAATCAACCGGCAATTATTTGGGAGCCTAACGACCCAAACGAAAAAGTGCGCACCTATACCTATAACGAGCTGTTTATTGAAGTTCAAAAATTTGCCAATGTACTTAAAAGCCATGGGGTTCGCAAAGGCGACAGGGTTGCCATGTATATGCCTATGATTCCCGAGTTAACCATAGCTATGCTGGCTTGTGCCCGTATTGGTGCCATTCATTCCGTTGTGTTTGCCGGGTTTTCTGCCAACGCTTTGGCCGAACGCATTGTTGATGCCGAAGCCAAGGTGCTTGTTACTGCCGATGGAGGATACAGAGCTAAAAAAGTAATACGTTTGAAAGATACTGTTGACGAAGCCCTGAAAGAGTGCCCATCCATTATATCAACAATTGCTGTAAAACGAACCGGAATAAAAACATCCTGGAACCCAAAACAAGATTATTGGTGGCACGAAGAGATGGAAAAAGCCGACACTAAAGCACCGGCAGAGGTGATGGATGCCGAAGACCCGTTGTATATTTTGTACACCAGCGGATCAACAGGCCGTCCAAAAGGAGTGCTGCATACAACCGGGGGCTACATGGTTTATACCGCCTATACTTTTCGCAATGTTTTTCAGTACAGTTCGGGAGATGTGTTCTTCTGTGCAGCCGACATAGGTTGGGTAACCGGCCACTCGTACATTGTTTACGGACCGTTGTTGGAGGGGGCAACTTCAGTAATGTTTGAAGGTATTCCCACCTATCCCGATGCAGGCCGGTATTGGGATATTATAAAAAAACATAAGGTTAATCAGTTTTACACCTCCCCTACTGCCATTCGTTCGCTTATTGCGCAAGGGCAAGAATGGGTGCAGGACATAAACCTAACCGACTCTTTGCGGGTTTTGGGCACTGTGGGTGAGCCTATTAACGAAGAAGCCTGGCATTGGTACCACGATCATGTGGGAAATAATAAATGTCCCATTGTCGATACCTGGTGGCAAACCGAAACAGGTGGCATTATGATTTCGGCCATTGCCGGAGTTATTCCCACCAAACCGGCATTTGCAAGCTTACCGTTGCCCGGAATCCAGCCGCAAATTGTGGATGCTGACGGGAAAAAGCTTTGTGATAAAGGTGTGCAGGGAAACCTGTGTATTAAATTTCCGTGGCCGGGAATGGCACGTACGCATTGGGGCGACCACAAACGGTATGTCGAATCCTACTTTAGCCAATACAAAGGGCTTTACTTTACCGGTGATGGCGTAAAACGCGATGAAGATGGCTATTACAGAATACTTGGCCGTATGGACGATGTAATTAATGTATCGGGCCACAGGCTCGGAACTGCCGAAATTGAAAATGCTATTAATGAGCATCCGCT
>JALVAQ010000310.1 GCA_027011095.1 Bacteroidales bacterium | reverse complement strand
GTTTTTTTAAGATTATTAGCAACTTTGACAAAGTCCCAGGCAACAAAATCCGACAACACTCTATCGGTTCTATAATGGTGTCAGCACATCAAAATAGGAATTAGCCTTTTAGCCGGGAAAAAGATTAAACAATTCTCCTAATTATTGATTCCGGCATATTTATTGCAATCTGGTCGCGGACGTCCATTAAAAAAACTTTATTATTCATCTAAACTTTATTAAAATGAAAAAATCATTATTAGTCTTAGCATTTCTTTCTATTTCCTGGTTTCTAACAGCGCAACAAACGGTAAAACAAAAAGAGGTAGGGATAGTTTTTAATAATCTCGATAATTTCGGATTATCTTTTAAAACAGGAAACACCAAATCAATGTGGCGATTTAGTACCCTGTTACTTTCAGGTACCAATGCAACCCAAGATTACGATAGTATTTCAAACAACATTAATCGCTATGGCTTTGGCCTTAGAGTTGGGAAAGAATATCTGAAAAACATTACTGACAACTTTGAGTTTAGATACGGAGCCGACCTCTATTTTAGCTATTCCTATTCAAAAAACCAGATGAAAAACTCAAATAGCGGCTCTAATGATTTACTTACAAAGAATGTAAGATATACTCCGGGGATAAACCTTGTTTTTGGATTTAACTACGTAATTCACAACCACCTTGTACTCGGTGCGGAGTTGCTTCCAATTGTAGTCTATACCACGGAAATTTCAACATCACACAGAACCGCTACCGGAAATGAGATTAAACATACCAATTCGGCAAAGTTGTCAATAGCCTACCGGTTTTAATAATCGGGGAGGAATTGTTTATTAGTTTAACCCCACATTAAGCAAGGAACTGTTAACCGAAATAATGGTAAAAATATCTTTTGCGGAACCAAGGTTTATTTCAATATAAACCGGCAGATGGTCGCTGTAACCGCCATAATATTTTCCGGCAGATGTTCTGTTGGGTCGTGGCTCACCGTGTTTGGGATGATACAACATCCAGTCGTGTTTAATAACCGTTTGCGAAGGCGAAACCACCTGCATCCCGTTTTCACCGGTTAACAATGGCGTTGAAACAATTATCTGGTCAAACATATCCCAGCCTTTATAGTAAAGCGATCCTTTACCCTTTTTGTAAGGAATGATGGCTAAATCGTATAGGCGTTTTTCCTCAAGTGGTTTTTTTGGCTCCAATACCTGTAAGCCGTTTACCAGACTTTTATCGGTGGGATTATCATTTAAATCGCCCACAATAACGATGTTGGCGGCAGGATTATCGGAAAATATTTGCTGGGTAATACTCCAAAGTTTTTCTGCGGTATAAATTCTAAAAGGTTCCGTAGCCGCTTGTCCGCCCCAGCGCGAAACCCAATGATTTACAAACAGATGTATTTTATCGCCCCCTTTAGTCTGACCAAATACATGCAAAACATCGCGTGTGGCATGGCTGCTGTCGCCAGGAAAACTCAACCTGATAAATTCGGTTTTGATGGGTTTAAATTCAGTTGGCCTGTAAAGCAAAGCCACATCAATTCCTCTTTCGTCGGGACTGTCCTTGTGAATAATTTTGTATCCGGCATTCTTTAACAAAGGTTGTTTTAACAAATCCTCAATTACCTGACGGTTTTCCACTTCGCTTAAACCAAAAGTCGAAGGAAAACCACCGGGTTTTATTGAACTCATCACCTTGGCAAGATTAGCCAGCTTGTGGTTGTAACGTTCAGTATTCCATGGGATACGACTTGTGGGCAGATGATCGTCATCCCTAATATGCGGATCGTTAATGGTATCGAAAAGATTTTCAACATTGTAAAATGCCACACTGAATTTATCGGTTTTTTTATTGACACATGCCGAAACAAACCAAACGGCAATGAGTGCAACAATAACAATATTAAGGTATCGTTTCATGGGTAAGTGCTTTTATTTTATCAATTTATTGTTTCGTTTTTATCTTGCGGCAAAAGTAGGCAATAAAACAGTCGTTGTTTCATTTTCACCTACTTATAATTTTAATAAATGGGCTAATTCCTATTTTGATGTGATAGTGATTTTGTTAAGCTAAAAAACTTTACCTGTTTTTTTCAACAACTCTTTACCAAAGTCCCGAAGGGATGCTA
>JALVAQ010000309.1 GCA_027011095.1 Bacteroidales bacterium | reverse complement strand
GGGAACCACCAGTGTTAATCGTTTGGTGGCTCGCTCCAGGTTCTCAAAAGCACCTCCGTAACGGATGTAATATCCTATGGGCAGCTCCAGGTTTTTGTCGAGTTTTTCCTGAATTTCATTGACAAGCGATTTAATATCGCGGTCTTTTACATTGATGCCGACATAGGTTCTGCGGTTGGTGTTGTCGCGGCTAACCTGCATGGCTCCGGGCTGATAGCTGATGTTGGCCAATTCCTTCAACGGAATCTGACTGCCGTTGGGCACCGATATAAAAAGGTTCCTGATGTCATCAATATTTTTACGGTGAGCATCATCAAGCCGTACCACAAGGTCGAACATCTTTTCGCCTTCAAATATTTTACCTGCCACACCTCCGCTAAAAGCCGTTTCAATTATCCTGTTCAGGTCCGAAATATTTAAATCGTACCGAGCCATCTTGTTTCGGTCGTAGCGGATGGTAATTTGCGGCAACCCTTTGGTAGCTTCTGCCTTAACACCACCCACGCCCCGGATGCCTTTCACGAGCGAAGCAATTTGCTGCGCCTTTTCCGACAATATATTCAGATCGTCGCCATATAGTTTAATGGCAATGTCTTCCCTGATTCCGGTAAGCAGTTCATTAAAGCGCATTTCGATGGGCTGGGTAAACTCAAAATTGATGCCCGGTATTTCGCTTATTTTTGCTTCAATTTTTTCAATAAGTTCCTCTTTCGACTTCACTTTAGTCCATTGCTCTTTGGGTTTTAAAATCACGAAATTATCGGCAATATCCAATGGCATCGGATCCATGGGAAGCGTGGCTACTCCTATTCGTGACTGAATACTTTCGATTTCATCGGGAAACTGCTCCAGAATAACCTGCTGTATTTTAGTCGAAAAGTTTTCCACTTCGGTGAGCGATGTGCCCGGTTTGAAAAAGGACTGAAAAGCAAAGTCGCCTTCATCCAGCTTGGGAATAAACTCTGCACCCATACGTGAAAACAAAAAGCCGCCGGCAATCAACAGAATCAGTGCCATACCGACGACGGTTTTTCCGCGTTTTAAAGCCCATTCAATAACAGGATAGTATATTTTTTCAACCCATTTGATGCTCTTGTCTCCAAAACTCAGCTTGCCGGTTTTGGGAGGCTTTAAAAAGGTTGCCGAAACCATTGGAATATAGGTTAACGAAAGTAGCATTACTCCGATGATGGCAAAGCTGAATGTCATCGCCATGGGAATAAACATTTTGCCTTCAACACCCTGCAGGGCAAGAATGGGAATAAAAACGATTAGAATAATCAGCTGGCCAAAAAACGCTGAGTTCATCATTTTACTTGCCGATTTATAGGCGATACCATCTTTTTCCTTTTGCGATATTTTAGTGCCAATCAGGTTTTTTCGGTGGAGGTAAAATATCATGCTTTCCACAATAATCACCGCTCCATCGATTAATATTCCAAAGTCGAGTGCACCAAGGCTCATAAGGTTTGCCCAAACTCCAAAGATGTGCATCATAATAAATGCAAACAACATGGCCAGCGGGATGGTGGAAGCCACAATAAGGCCGCCCCGCAGGTTTCCGAGAAAGATTACCAGAATAAAAACTACAATTAAGGCTCCGAGTGACAGATTCTCCGCCACAGTTGATGTGGTGCTCTTTATAAGTTTGCTCCGGTCGAGAAAAGGTACAATGGAGATACCCGGAGGCAACGACTTTTCAATGAGTTTTACCCGCTCTTTAACGTTGTTGATTACATCGTTGGAATTGGCTCCTTTAAGCATCATCACGATTCCGCCCACCGCTTCGCCTTTTCCGTTTTTAACAAACCCTCCGTAACGTACAAAACTGCCAAATTTTACTTTGGCCACATCGCGGATAAAAACCGGTTGTCCGTTAATGTTTTTTACTTCGGTATTTTTAATGTCATCCAACGAGCGCATAAGCCCTTCGCCACGGATAAAATTGGCCTGATGGTTTTTTTCGATGTATGCCCCACCCGTATTTTGATTGTTCTTTTTGAGGGCGGTAAATACATCGCCAATGGATAGCCCCATACTTCTTAGCTTATCGGGATTAATGGCTACTTCGTACTGTTTTGCACGGCCGCCAAAGGAGTTAACCTCTACCACACCCGGCAGCATCGCCATCTGGCGCTTTACAATCCAGTCCTGAATGGTTCGCAGCTCCATATCGTCGTAAACGGTGTCGTAGGCCGGATCCACCTCAAGGGTATATTGATATATTTCGCCCAACCCTGTGCTGATGGGAGCCATAAAAGGTTCGCCAAAACCTTCGGGAATCTTTTCTTTTACCTCCAACAGGGCTTCGCTTACCAGCTGCCGTGGCAGATAGGTGCCGGCTTCATCTTTAAATACAATGGTAACTACCGATAACCCAAAACGTGAAACACTTCTGATTTCGGTTACGTCAGGCAGGTTGGCAACGGCCAGCTCCACCTGATAGGTAACAAATCTTTCGATATCTTCGGTACCGAGATTGGGAGCGGTGGTTATAACAAGTACCTGATTGTTGGTGATGTCGGGTACGGCATCAATGGGCACTTTGGTCATGGAATATATTCCGCCGATAATCAGGGCGATAACCATCAGCCAGATAAGTGCTTTGTTTTTTATGGAAAAGGATATAATACTGTTTATCATACAATTTATTGTTTTTTACGAGGGTGATTCCTAATAACACACTGCAACATAAATTTGATGCTTGCCGTGAAAATTACTGCATTGCAAATGCTAAAACAGATGCTTTGCCATTAAGAAAAAGAAAAGAAATAAGTCGGGACTGAAAATGGAAAATCAGATTATTTTTTCAGGCGAACCACGGGTAGGGGAGATGCTGAGTATAGCAAGCGTGCTATAAAAAGCATGTTCTTTTTTAAGAGTGAGGTTTAAGACGGGGTAAGATAAAACCGGTGAAGGTTCAGTCAAAAATTGAGTGAAAGCCGAAATTTGCTTTACAACATGATTGTTTAATCCCGGGTTGGTGTAGTCGGTGATGAGGTCATTTAAAAAATGGCAATGAACCGGGCTGTTATCCGGATGTTGATGATGCGAAGCCTGCAGTGCTCCCTCCACGGGGTAGTGATGGTCGTGGGGTACAATGGAATGAAAAAATATAATCGCCCCTGCTATTAGCAGAAAGTAAGGAATTATATTTTTAAACGCTGTTTTCATCGGTTGTAATTAATTGCATTGCAAAGAAACGAAATTTGTAATGCAACCCGGTTGCAATTACCCTTTGCGGCAATTTGAGCAAACGCCTTTTACCACCATGGTAACACTTTCGAGGCTAAAACCCACCGGCAGGTTGACCGTTGGAATGGAAACTTCGTTTAAACAAAATGTTTGTTTGCAACGGGTACAATAAAAATGAACATGAAGGTCGTTGGGGTTGCATTCGCAGCTGTCGTGGCATACCGCATACTTTATGGTTCCCGAACCGTCGTCGATACTGTGAATCAGCTTTTTTTCCTCAAAGGTTTTCAGCGTTCGGTACAAGGTTGATTTATCTGCATAATCGAATTTGTGTTCCAAATCCGACAGGCTGACAGCCTTTTTTTCTTCGGTTAAAACCTTAAGCACCAGCTCCCGAACCGCTGTCGGCTTAATTTTTCTAAGGCTCAGTTTTTTGTCTAATTCCCGGTTGTTCATTAGTGCAAAGGTAGTCAAAAAGCAGGTTGGGAGAGAGACTGCCTGCGTTGAACCTTTGAATCACGGTTCATAACACCAACTCTCTGCAAACGTTATAAAACAAGGTTTTTCATTTGCTATTTGTCAGCTTGTTGTGAAAACTTAAAATTCCGGCTATTGTTTGATGTTTTTAACGGCATATTTTGGTTTTTATGTCTAATCTTGCACCGTAATTAACCAATTAAAACTGAGGTAATATGAATGGTGAAAAAATCAGGAATGCTTGTGCAGCAGCTGTGCAGACATTCGAAAAATTAAACAAAGAAGAATTTGTGGAACTGCGTTCAAAACTTGAGTTTTGTATCGGAAGTTACGATTATGATAAAAATCCCGAGGGATTGATTGAATACGGAAAAAAAGCACTGGAAGAGTTGAAAGCCTTTAAGGCTGCCAACCCAAGAAAAGTCAACAAAAAGATTATTGACGGGCTTGAGAAAAGTTTGATTAATTAAAATGTTATTAGGGTTAATATTTTAGGAGGCGTCTGTTGCAGGTGCCTCTTTTTTTTTTGATCGGCGTTTTTATCCTCAATAGCAAAACAGAGTATCTTTGGAGCTTAAAAATTAAGCTTTATGAAAAGAATACTTTTTTTGTTGATTATATTGAGTGCTACAATGGCCACCTTCGCCCAAAACCGTGTTATCCATCATAGCCTGGATGTTAAGATTGATCCCGAAACCTCATTGCTGAAGGTTACCGATGTAATTACACCGGATAGTTCTGCGGATTTTGTTTTCAGCCTTAACGCCGACCTGACCCCTGTTACGTTTTCCAAGAATGTAAAGGTTACCAAAATTGACCAGCATATTCCTGCCGGTGATGTGGGCATGGATCGTGATGAAAACAGCGGCGATTTAAAAGTTGACCAGTATAGGGTTCACCTTAAGGGGAAGAAGAAAAGTTTTACCGTTTCTTATTCCGGAAAGATAGCTTCATCCATCAAACAAAGCGACAAGAACTACCAGCGTGGTTTTAGTGAATCACCGGGCATTATTGGCCCCATGGGCGTATATCTTGCCGGTTCAACCTACTGGGTGCTTACTGCTGAAAACAGTTTGATGACTTTTGAAATAACCACTACTCTTCCCTTTGACTGGAAGTCGGTATCGCAGGGCGAGCGTACCATGAATATTAAGGAAAAAACAGGCCACGTGGACACCTGGGTTTGTGATAAACCTCAGGAAGAAGTGTTTCTGATTGCAGCAGCTTTCAACGAGTATGGTTACGAAATGAACTCCGGCATCAAAGCTATGGCATTTTTAAGAACACCCGACGAAGCGCTGGCCAACAAATATCTGGAAGTTACGGAACAATATATGCAGATGTATCAGGGGCTGATTGCTCCCTATCCCTATTCAAAATTTGCGTTGGTTGAAAATTTCTGGGAAACAGGTTATGGAATGCCCTCCTTTACCTTGTTGGGTGAAAAGATTATCAGGTTTCCTTTTATCCTGCACTCCTCTTATCCGCACGAACTACTCCATAACTGGTGGGGAAATAGTGCTTATGTCGATTTCTCACAAGGTAACTGGTGCGAAGGTATTACAGCTTACATGGCTGACCATCTCATAAAAGAACAGCGTGGCCAGGGCGAAAATTACCGTCGTTCTACCGTTCAGAAGTTTACCAATTTTGTTACTCCGGAAAATGATTTCCCCTTATCAAAGTTTGCTTCCAGGTACGACGGTCCCAGCGAAGCCATAGGATATGGTAAAGCACTTATGATGTGGCATATGCTTCGCCGTAAACTGGGTGACGAAACATTTGTAAAAGGATGGCAGGATTTCTATAACAAGCATAAATTCAAGAAGGCCTCTTTCAACGATATCAGGCTCTCCATGGAAGATGTGTCAGGTGTTGACCTGGAACCCTTTTTTAATCAATGGGTGCTGCGGACCGGTGCTCCTGAGTTGGTTATCAAATCGCTTAAAAGAGACCGGTATAATGATGAACATCGTATCTTCCTGACATTGGAGCAGGTTCAACCCGAAGATGCTTTTATCATTGATGTTCCTGTTGCCATTGCTACCGATAATGGGATAAAAGACTTTACGGTGCATATGGATAAAAAGGAACAGGATTTCCAGTTAATACTTGATGATGAGCCATTAAAGCTTTCCGTTGACCCGCAATATGATGTGTTTAGAAAGCTGGATCCGAAAGAGGTTCCACCGGCGCTTTCTAAAATTTGGGCTTCCAAAGAAAATCTGGTGGTTCTTCCTTCTGAAGCAGACGAAACCCGTAAGAAACTCTACACTGATTTTGTGAACCAATGGAAAGCAGCTGACTCGCAAGATCATTTTGATATTATACAGGATGATGAGATTGATGCTTTGCCAGGTGACAAAATTGTCTGGATTATCGGTTTTGAAAACAAATTTGCCAATACCATCAACCAGGAGTTAAAAGTTTATCAATCTGCATTTGCTGCCGATTCGGTTAAGCTGGGCAACAGATCATTGTTAAAATCCGACAACAGCTTTATTGCTACCGTTTTTAATCCGAAAAATGTAGAGAGTAGCCTGGTGTTTATTCAACCGGGAAAAGAGGAGGCCATTCCCGGATTGATAAGAAAGCTTCCGCATTATGGCAAGTACAGCTATCTGGCGTTTGAAGGGGATGAACCTGTAAACATTGCCAAAGGGCAGTGGCCGGTTATTAACTCGCCCCTGGTGAAGGTGTTTAATCCCAACGCACAGGATATTACCATGATTACTGAGCGTAAGGCTTTGGCTTATTTAAAACCGGTTTTCTCGGAAAAAAGAATGATGGAAACCATCAAGTTTATGTCGTCAGACGCAATGATGGGCAGAGGTTTAGGAACTCTTTATCTTGATACCGTAGCACAATTTATTGCTGACCGGTTTAAAGCGTATGGGTTAAAACCCTTGGGAAATAGTTATTTTCAGACCTTTAACCATAAATTCACCAACAAACCCGGCCCTCAGGATTTAACATTGAAAAATGTTATTGCCGTTATACCAGGAACCGACCCAAACCTGAAAAATTCTCCTGTGGTTGTTTCAGCCCATTACGATCACCTTGGGTTGGGATGGCCTGATGTTCATGCAGGCGATGAAGGTAAAATTCATCATGGTGCCGACGACAATGCCAGTGGTATTTCAATTATGTTGGAACTGGCTAAAAACCTGTCGAGACTTAAGCCCAAACGACCCATTATTTTCGCTGCTTTCACGGGTGAGGAGGCAGGCCTGATTGGATCACGATATTTTGTTGACCATTTTAAAGGCACTTTTTTTGCCGATGTAAACCTCGATACTGATGGTTCACTGTTTGACAAAAAGTTGCTGGTGCTTAATGGCAATACGGCTCGCGAGTGGAAGTT
The DNA here is from genome assembly GCA_027011095.1 of Bacteroidales bacterium. Classification (GTDB taxonomy): domain Bacteria; phylum Bacteroidota; class Bacteroidia; order Bacteroidales; family F082; genus B16-G9. The sequence continues at coordinate 611 of JALVAQ010000309.1, read as the reverse complement.
TATTTTTATGGGAACCGATTATACTACCGGTATAAAAAGTGAGGTGGTGCAGCAGCAGCTTGATGCCAGCGATCAGGTAGCTTTTATTGAAAAAGGTGTTCCTGCGGTACAGCTTTTTACCGGTGCTACTCAAAATTATCACCGGCCCAGTGATACCTGGGATAAAATTGACGGTAAGGGGCTGGTAAAAGTGGCAACGGTTACCAAAGAGGTGGTTACCTATCTTGCAGACCGTGAGGACCCCATGCCATTTACCGGGGAGGCGCATACTGCTTCTAATAAACCGGCTGCAACAAATAATCAACCCAAAAAGAGCCGCAGGGTTTCCACAGGTTCTGTACCTGACTTTGCCTATACAGGAACCGGTGTTAAAATAGGAGCCGTTATCGAGGATTCGCCGGGAGCTAAGGCAGGCCTGCAAAAGGATGATATCATTGTTGGAGTAAACGATGACAAGATTACGGATTTGAGGAATTATACGGTTGTACTAAAAAAATATCAGCCGGGCGATAAAATCAAAATGAAAGTTCTGCGACAGGGGAAGGAACAGGTTGTTGAACTGGTGCTTGGCGAAAGATAGATTTGGTTGTTTGGGCTCTTATTTCTGCTAT
>JALVAQ010000308.1 GCA_027011095.1 Bacteroidales bacterium | reverse complement strand
CCTTGAAAATGTATATTTTCTCGGTAGTAAAAAAATGGAAGAGCTTCCCTCCTATCTCTATGCCTTTGATGTGGCCATTAATCCTCAAAAGCTAAACGAAGTAACCATTGGCAATTATCCCCGTAAAATTGACGAATACCTTGCCATGGGAAAACCAACGGTTCAAACAAAAACCAAAGCAATGGAAGTTTTTGAAGGATACGTGTACCTTGCCGAAACCAAAGAGGAATATGTTACCCTTATCGACAAAGCTTTAAAAGAAAACAGCCCCGAAAAAGAGGCCGCACGCGAAAAGCTGGCCCGAAGCCACACATGGGAAAACAACGTAAAAGAGATTTACGATAAAATTGAAATGATTGAAAGTTCAAAATAAAAACATTGAGTCATGGGTTTAAAAGAAAAATTAAAGTCAAATCCAAAGCTTAAAAAACTGGCTTTATGGATGTTGATGCCCAAAAATCAGGCAAGGCCGCGGTTATGGGTAAAATGGTTCGTCAATCCCCTTAAACATCATAAAGGTAAAGGTTCGCTTATCAGACGCCGAACCCGCATGGATGTTATGCCGTTTAATAATTTTTCCATTGGACGCGACTCCACCATCGAAGACTTTAGCACTGTTAACAATGGCGTTGGCGATGTTTATATTGGAGAACGAACCCGCATTGGCCTTGGAAACACTCTGATAGGCCCTGTTAAAATTGGTAACGACGTAATGTTTGCTCAAAATGTGGTGCTGTCAGGATTAAATCACGGTTATACCGACATCAACGTACCCATCAGCGATCAGCAGGTAGAAACCAAACCCATTGTTATTGAAGATGAGGTATGGATTGGCGCCAATGCGGTGGTAACAGCCGGGGTTACCGTTGGCAAACATTCAATTGTTGCAGCCGGTTGCGTGGTTGTAAAAGATGTTCCGCCTTACACCATTGTGGGAGGTAATCCGGCAAAGCCGCTAAAGCATTACAATTTCGACACCAAAGAGTGGGAACGAATTAAAAAATAACAATTACACTTTAATTGATAATGGGAAAGATTTTAACTTTTTGGCGATACTCAAAGGACTTTATTAAGCATGGTGAGTTCCACTTTTTTTTGTCATCGGTAAAATATATGCTTACCGGAAAAGTTACCCGGCGCGAAGCAATTTACAAAAGCTCCCTGGGAACCTTTTTTGTTCGTGCCGGAACGCTTGATTTTCAGTTTGCCAATTACGCATACGAGTGGAAAGTGAAAAAGTTTGTATATCAACATGTTGACAATTATAATAAATTTTTGGATGTGGGTGCAAATATCGGTACCTACTCCATTTTATTTGCCAAAAAGGGGCTTGAAGGGTGTGCCTTTGAGCCGGTAAAAGATAATTTTGAAGCTTTGTCAAAAAACATCGAACTTAATAAACTTAAACAAAAAATTAAGCCGATTAATTTGGCTTTGGGCAAATACGAGCATACCGATGTATTTACTTTTGTTCCTGATAATACCGGTGCATCACATTTAAAAAGCATTGAAAACAAAGATGTTAAAGATGGCGATGAAACAACGGTAAAAGTGGTGCCACTCGACTCACTTATCGACCAATGTAATTTCGATCCCAAAAAGGACAAGGTTTTTATTAAAATTGATGTGGAAGGCATGGAGTCCAACGTATTGGAAGGTGCAAAAAAGTTTCTGAAATCATTTCCCGAAATCATTATTGTAATGGAATCGGTTCACTCAGGCAAAGAAAACCTGACAAAACTGTTAAAAAGCATCGATAGTAGCTTTCAAATCCTTGAAGTTGACGACCTTAACATGGGGGCTATCAAAACACAAAGCAACGCAACGCTGTAAATTTTATCAAAAACACGCCATATTAAGCCCTGTTTAGCATTCTGCCCAAACAGTTTAAACTGTCTTGCACAAAGCTGGAACACGAAATTTAATCTTTATTAACCAAAGCAAACACCACAACCCCGGTTTTGGCGTTATTGCATTACGCACTTTCGATTACCTTTGCAGGCTTAAATATTACGTATGGTAAATTTTGAAAAATTCACTTTGGATAACGGCCTTACCGTGTTGGTTCATCAGGATAAAACAACACCGGTGGTGGCTATGAACATTATATACAAAGTGGGATCCAGAGACGAAAACCCCGACAAAACAGGTTTTGCCCATCTTTTTGAGCACCTGATGTTTGGCGGGTCGGTTAACATTCCCAGGTACGATGAACCGCTGCAAATTGCCGGGGGCGAAAACAACGCTTTTACCAACAGCGATTACACCAACTACTACCTTACCATTCCGAAAAATAATCTGGAGATAGCCTTTTGGCTCGAATCGGACAGGATGCTCAACCTTGCATTTACCCCAAAAAGCCTCGAAGTACAGCGTCAGGTGGTTATTGAAGAGTTTAAGCAAAACTATCTGAACCAGCCTTACGGCGATGTGTATCTGTTGCTCAAACCATTGGCATATAAAGTACATCCCTATCGATGGCCTACCATCGGAAAAGAGATAAGCCACATCGAAAATGCCACCATGGAAGATGTAAAGGCTTTCTACAAAAAGTTTTATAACCCCGATAACGCCATTTTGTCCATTGCCGGCGATGTGGATATAAAACTAATTAAACAATGGTCGGAAAAATGGTTTGGCAGCATCAATAAGCAAAGCAAACAGATTAATCGTGCGCTGCCGGTTGAACCGGAGCAGAAAAAAGCACGTTCGCAAACCGTAAAACGCAAGGTGCCTCAGGATGCGTTGTACATGGCCTGGCACACCGGTAAGCGTACTGATGAAACTTTCTATCATTACGACCTGATTTCTGACATCCTCTCCAACGGCGAATCGTCAAGAATGTATCAAACGCTGATAAAAGAAAAAAAACTATTTACGGAGGTCAATGCATTTATTACCGGTGACCTTGATAAAGGCCTGTTTATTGTATCTGGAAAGCTTAATGCAGGCGTTTCAATGGCAGAAGCCGAAGCCGCAGTTGACAAGGAGTTGAAAAAGATACAAGAGCATCTGACTGATGAGCGCGAATTGGAAAAGGTAATTAATAAAGTGGAAGCCAATTTGGTATTTTCAAGACTTTCTGCCTTGCACAAAGCCATGAACCTCGGCTACTACGAAATGCTCGGCGATGCAGCGCTGTTTAACCTCGAAGCGGAGAAATACCGTTCGGTAACCCCCAACGATATTAGGGAAACAGCCCGCCGGCTTTTTGCCTTGCACCGAAAAAACAAACTCTGTTACTTATCAAACCATTAAGCCCATGACCAGTATCACATCCCCCGACAGAAAAAGAATGCCAAATCCCGGCAAAATGGCTCAGGTTGAACTTACCAATCCGGAAACCATTGTTCTTTCAAACGGTATCGAGGCAAACATTATCAGAGCCGGCAGCGAACCCATTACACGCATCGATGTTGTTTTTGAAGCAGGCTCCGCCTACCAAAATAAAAAACTGGTGGCCGGAAGCACAAATAATCTGCTTAAAGAGGGTACTTCCGGCAAAACTTCTGCTGTAATTGCCGAGATGTTAGATTATTGCGGGGCTTATCTAAACGCACAAATCAATAAAGATACAGCATCCGTTACCCTTTATGCACTCACCAAACATCTGCAAAAACTGTTGCCGCTTTTGGGTGAAATAATTACCGATGCTGTGTTTCCCGAAAAAGAGCTTCAAATTTATCTTCAGCGGCAAAAGCAGCAATATCTCGTAAACATCGAAAAGGTGCGATACCGTGCTTCGATGGAGTTTAACAAAATGATTTTTGGCGAAGAGAGTGCCTATGGCCAAATTCTTCACCAAGATGACTTTGAAAACATCTCACGCGAGGATGTTGTTAGTTTTTACAAAAACTACTATCGCCCCGACTCTGCCTACATTATTGTAAGTGGAAGCGTTAATGATGAGGTAATTAAACTTACGAATCAATACCTTGGTGAATTTCAGGCAAAAGGAAGTTCCCGGGTAAATAATCAGATAGTCTTTTCAACCAAACAGGAGGCAGGAAACAGATTTATCGAACGTAACAACGCCATGCAATCGGCATTAAGAGTTGGCAAACAAATTATTAACAAAACACATCCCGACTTTTTTGCATTGCAAATGGTTAATACCCTGTTGGGAGGATATTTCGGATCGAGGTTAATGAGCAATCTTCGCGAAAACAAAGGATACACGTACGGTGTTAACTCATTTATCCAAACATACAAGCATGCGGCATATTTTACGGTTGCCACCGAGGTTAATGCCGATTACACCGAAGCGGCCATGAAAGAAATTGATTATGAAATCAACCGGATAAAAACCATACCTGTCGATAACAATGAACTCCAATTGGTAAAAAACTATCTTTTTGGTAACTTCCTGAAAAGTTTTGACGGGCCGTTGGCGTTGGCCGAGCGTTTCAGGGCTGTAAAAGACGCAGGTCTCGATTTCAGCTATTACAACCAAAGCCTTGAGGCCACCATGAAACTGACTCCAGATGAGGTATTGAATGTGGCTGCTAAATATTTTGAAACCGAAAGTTTACTACATTTGGTCGTTGGAAGAAAATAAAAAAACATGAAATATCGCCTGATACTACTCCTCATCTTTTTATACGGCAACACACTTGTTGCACAGCGTGTCAGCTCATCAGACATTGTTTGCCTTAATATTGTAGATAATAATAATGTTGAAATAAAATGGACCCGCTCCGATATCGACTCTTTTCAAAGCTATGTACTCTATTTTTCCAACGATGGGTCAAGCTTTAGCCCTGTAAGCCCGATTATTATCGACGTAAACGATACTACCTTTTTACATACGGGTATTGATGCGTTTAATACGCCCAAATACTACTATGTTAAAGTAAACGAAAGCGACATCTCCCCCATCGCTAAAACCCTTTTTCTCCAGGGTATTGATGTAAACCCGAACGGTTATCAGGGGAGTCTTTTTTGGACCTCTTTTGCCGACACGCTGGATTCGGGAATGAGCTATTATCGTGTATATTACGACTACCCTGACGGTGATTGGCATCTTCTTGACACAACCGCTGAAACAAGCCTGCGCAACTTTACATTGTTTACCTGCGACGATTCCATCAGGTTTAAGGTAGAAATAAGCTACATGAATTCATGCACATCCAATTCACCTGTTATTAAGGGCAGATTTACCGATATTGTTGCCCCTGACAAGCCAGTATTAGATTCAGTGAGTATTACTGCCGATGGCAATACCGTTATTGGATGGACGCAATCGGACAGTCTGGATGTGGTTGGAAATATTATTTACCGGTATGACGGCCTTATTTGGAGTCCCATTGATTCGGTTTGGGGCTATCAAACACAAACCTACACCGATATGATTATTAATCCCTGCAACGAAAACTACCTCTATGCCATCTCATCATTCGACAGTTGCGGTAATAACAGCCCTTTTACCGATTTGACTGCCCAACGCCCCCTCTTTCTATACGATATTAATTACAGTGTTTGCGATTTAAAAGATACCATTAGATGGACAGAATATGTAAATCCTAAAGTTCCCATTGAGCGATACGAAATCTGGTACAGTAAAAACGGGGGAGCTTATCAGTTGGCCGGCCAAAAGGAGCCTTCCGACGCAGTTAACGGAGAAATAACTTTCATTCATCAAAATCTTGAACCGGGTGCCGACTACGAATATTTTGTAAGAGCAATTATGGGTGATATTTCCTCCTCATCGTGTCGTAAGCATGTGATAACCCAAAGCTATAAAATTCCTCAGTTTGTAGAAACATTAACCGCCGATGTATTGGCCGATAATACTGTTAACGTAACAGTTGAAGGCGATATGGATGTGAACAACTGCATTTGGAATATTTGGCATTTCGATGGCAATCAGCCTGACACAACACTGGTGGAGCAGGTTACCAAACCCAACCAAAACAGCTCACCGTTTTTTGTGGGTGATGCTTCGGTGGACGCCTCAATAAACCCGTGGTTTTACTACACCACGGTTATCGACAGTTGCGGAAAAGAGCGACTCACATCCAACACCTTTAAAACCATTTGGTTGCAGGGTTATGCCCAGGACAACATCAATTATCTTAACTGGACTGCTCCCGAAGGATGGAGTTCCGGTGTTGAAAAATATTACATCTACCGAACGATAACCGGTGTTGAGCCAACTGCCCCCATCGATTCGGTTAACGGTGATGTGTTGCAATATCAGGAACCCGCTTCCAATCAACCCGTGGAAGACGGAAGGATTATCTATTTTGTGCAGGCACTTAAAAAGGCCGATACCGGACAGCAGGTTACAAGTACCTCTAACCGCTTTCCCCTTTTTAAAGAAGCAACCCTTTATTACCCCAATGCATTTAGGCCTGACGGGCAAAACAACGAATTTAAACCGGTTTTCAGCTTTTTTGGCGGAACCAACTTTCTGTTACAGATTTACAGCAGATGGGGCAAATTAATTTTTGAGTCATCCGACCCCCAAAAAGGTTGGGACGGAACCATACAAAACCAACCTGCCGGGGTGGGAACATACGTTTATGTGTCATCATACAGGTCGGTGAGTGGGAATACCGTTACTCAAAAAGGAACGGTTACGTTGATACGATAACAAAACAGGTTATGGATTTAAACATTGAAAACAGCTTTTTTATTGTAGGTGGCGCCGGAAGCGGTTTTGGCAAGGCAACAGCACTTGCTTTGGCATCCGAAGGCGCACAAGTATTAGCAGTAAGCCGTACAGGCAATAAACTGGAAGCGCTAAAAAATTTGTATCCCCATAACATTCAGCTGCTTGCTGGAGATTTAACTAAAAGTAATGTTCTCTCTGAGATTGCTGTTGTAGCAGCCGGAAATAAATTATCAGGTGTTTTCTTTAATGCGGGTGGGCCTCCTGCCGGAACCTTTGAGGAGGTTTCCATGAAACAATGGGACGATGCCTGGCATTCGGTTGTCCGTTGGAAAATTGAACTCACAAAATTATTATTGCCCCAGCTGATAAAACAACAATACGGAAGGCTTGTCTATTTGGAAAGCATATCGGTAAAACAGCCTGTTGAGAACCTGATACTCAGCAACTCGCTCCGTGCCGCTGTGGTTGGTTTTACTAAAACGCTTTCAAATGAAGTTGCAGATAAAAATATTACCGTCAATGTATTGGCGCCGGGTTACCACGATACGGCTGCCATACAAAGGTTAATTACAAAAAAGAGCCAGCAAAACAACCTTGCTGAAAACATTGTAAAAGAACAGTTTACCAATGACATACCCGTAAAAAAGATGGGTAATCCAGATGACCTTGCAAAACTTGCCGTTTGGCTTTTGTCGCCGCATGCGCGTTATATTACCGGACAAACCATATCCCACGATGGCGGCCTGGCACGTGGATTTTTCGGGTAGCTTTGATGTGAAATCTCAGCTCACAAATTGCAACTGTGAGTCACCATTTCCATTGCTCCAGCTCACAGTTTGCAACTGTGAGCAAACATAACTTACTTACCATTGTTCCAACTCACAGTTTGTAACTGTGAGCAACAGAAATTAACTTCGTTTATTCCACTTAGCCAAACAAGTTTGACACGCTTAAAAAACAAAAGAGGCTGTTCAAAAAGTATTTGACAGCCTCTTTCTTTGTATTTTTTTGATAGAAAATTTTGGCTATATCAAAAAAAATACCTATTTTTATAC
>JALVAQ010000307.1 GCA_027011095.1 Bacteroidales bacterium | reverse complement strand
ATTATGAAAGGAAAAGTAGTAGTAATAACAGGTGCCAGTTCAGGCATTGGCAAAGCGCTTGCTTACGAGTTTTCAGGCAAAGGCTCCAAGGTTGTTTTGGGTGCCCGAAATGTTGAAAACCTGAAAAAAGTTGCAAACGATATAGTGTTACAAGGTGGAGATGCCGTTTATTGTGCCACCGATGTAAGTAAAGAAAACGAGTGCAAAAATCTGATATTAACTGCCATTGAAAATTATGGCAAAATTGATGTTTTAATTAACAACGCCGGTATATCGATGCGAGCCATGTTTAACGACTTAAAGCTTGATGTACTTAAGCAGGTAATGGACATTAATTTTTGGGGTGCTGTGTATTGCACAAAATACGCCCTTCCGCACCTGTTAAAGACCAAGGGGAGTGTTGTGGGGGTTTCATCCATAGCAGGGCTTCAGGGTTTACCGGGACGAACAGGCTACTCTGCTTCCAAGTTTGCCATGAACGGCTTTATGGAAACACTGCGCGTTGAAAACCTTAAAACAGGACTACATGTACTTATGGCCTTTCCGGGTTTTACCGCCTCAAACATTAGAAACACTGCCTTGGCGGCAGATGGCACCATGCAAGGCGAATCGCCACGTGACGAAGGTAAAATGATGTCAGCCGAAGCGGTGGCGGGCCATATATACAGGGCTGTTGTAAAGCGAAAAAACCGACTTATTTTGACCGCCCAGGGTAAACTGACCTTTTTGATTAATAAATTTTTTCCCAACTGGATGGACAAACTGGTTTACAGCCATATGGCCAAAGAACCCGATTCACCTTTTAAATAATACGTATAAAAACCAAAATCAAAATAATACAACTATGTTAAAATCATTAGAAATTAAGCCGAAAATAGGCTTTGGTGAAATAGAATTTGGAGAGTACCTTGATAACATCGTAAGCCTTCTTGGCGAAGCGGAGGAAATCGACTCCATTGAAGAAGATGAGGAGATGAACATGCTTATTCTCCACTACTGGGAGTTGGGGTTCTCGGTCATTTTTGAGGGTGCCGCAAAGCAAATTGTGTCGGGATTTGAAACCGACCATCCCGATGCCACCATGTTCGAGAAAAAAGTTATTGGCATGTCGGAACAGGCCATTGTTAAGTTAATGCAGGAAAACGGACTTGGCGAGTACGAAACGGAAATGGAAGAAGTTGACAAACGCATTTCGTTTGATGATGAAATGCTGGATTTTTACTTTCGTGACGATAAGCTGGTATATGTTAACTGGGGTGTTTACGTTAATGAAGAGGGCGAAATAGAGGATTTTTAAAAAAGTAAGAGTTATATTACACTGAATTAAAACCTCTTCCAGCTAAATATTCTATTTGACTGATAAATTATTATGACAAATTGAATAAGCAAAATATCACAATCATGAAAAAGGTTCTTGTGGTTACCTATTCTCAGTCGGGGCAGCTTAACGATATTGTTAACAATGTGCTGAAGGAGTTTAATAATGACGTTGAAATTGTAACGGAAAACCTTAAACCCGATCCGCCATTTCCTTTCCCCTGGACTAATGTGGCATTTTGGGATGCCATGCCCGATGCAGTTGATTTGATTCCTGCCAAATTAAAACCCTTTTCTTTCAATCCCGATGAAGACTTCGACCTCATCATACTCGGCTTTCCCATCTGGTTTTTATCGCCCGCCATTCCCATCACCTCCTTTTTAAAATCTGCTGAAGCTGCCAGGGTTATGAAAGGAAAACCAGTGGTAACCATCATTGGCGCCCGCAACATGTGGGTAAATGCTCAGGAAGATATCAAGCGAATGATTCTTAACAACGGCGGCAAACTGGTTGGCAACATGGCATTGCGCGACAAAGCCAATAACATAGCAAGTGTGGTAACCATTATCTATTGGATGATGACCGCTAAAAAAGACCGGCTATGGGGTATCTTCCCGAAACCCGGTATTTCAGATAAAGATATTGCCGCCGCGGAAAGGTTTGGTAAACCAATTTATGAAGCCCTTGAAAGTGGTAATTATAATGATTTGCAGAATAAACTTCTTGAACTCGGTGCCATCGACCTTGTGCCCAATGTGGTATTTATGGAGCTTCGTGCTAAAAAGTTCTTCTATAAATGGTCGAAATTTATCCGCAAAAAAGGTGAACATGGCGACCCCAATCGAATTTCGAGGCTTAAAATGTTTAAATGGTATCTTCTTATTGCTATTTTTGCCGCTTCTCCCATAGCCATCTTACTTTTCTATCTGTTTTTGCCGTTAACATGGTGGAGTTTCAGAAAAAAGCTGGCCTACTTTAAAGGAGTGGAATTGAAAAACAAATAGATGAACGACGTTTACATTACCCGCATAGAGAAATTTTTACCCAACGACCCGGTGTCCAACGATGAAATGGAAGATATACTGGGCGTTATTGATGGAAGAGAATCAAAATCGAGGGTGTTGATACTTAGAAGCAACGGCATTAAAACCCGTTATTACGCGTTGGATAAAAAAGGAAATATTACACACACCAATGCACAGCTGACTGCCGAAGCCATCCGGCGTCTTTTTGATGACGAAATCACGTTTGAAGACATCGACCTGATCGCTGCCGGAACTTCTTCGCCCGATGTGGTACAGCCTGCCCATGCATTGATGGTAGCCGGCGAATTGGGAGGAAAACCCATTGAAGCCATCTCGGCACAGGGTACCTGCAATGCCGGAATGCTATCTTATAAATATGCTTACCTGTCGCTAAAAGCCGGCGAAAAAAAGCGGGCAGTTGCTGCCGGTTCGGAAGCTTTTTCCTCGTGGATGAAAGCAGAAAACTACAAGGCGGAAATCGACCGCAGAAAAGAGTTGGAAGAAAATCCTTATATCGCCTTTGAAAAAGATTTTTTACGATGGATGCTAAGCGATGGCGCCGCCGCTTTTTTAATGCAAACAAAACCTGAAGCCGGAAAACCGGCGTTAAAAGTTGAATGGATTGACGTGCTTACCTATGCAGTTGAGCTTGACACTTGTATGTATGCCGGTTGCGAAAAAGAAAAAGATGGCACTGTTAAAGGATGGCGCGAAATGACTGCCAAAGAGCAGCAACTGAAATCGGTTTTTACACTTAAGCAGGATGCGCGGATTTTACAAAAACATATTGTTGAAAAGGGTATTGAACATTTTAAAATTGTTATCAACAAATACGATATCGACCTCGACAGCATCGACTACTTCCTTCCACACATCTCCTCCATGTTTTTCAGGAAACCCCTAAGCGATGGGTTTAAAGCTGCCGGCCTTAATATACCCGATGAAAAGTGGTTTTTAAACCTCCCGCGTGTTGGGAATGTAGGTGCTGCATCGGCCATGTTGATGCTGGAAGAACTATTTAACACCGGCATATTAAAAAAGGGAAATAAAGTTATGTTAATGGTTCCCGAGAGTGCCCGGTTCTCGTATGCATTCTCGCTACTTACCGTAGTTTAACCTTTACAGCCATCCTTGCATGAACTATCTTTCCATAAAAGAATTATCCAAAAGCTACGGTGAAAAGGTTCTTTTTGAAGGCATCAGCCTTGGATTACACAAGGGTGAAAAAACAGCACTCATTGCCAACAACGGAACCGGAAAATCCACATTGCTAAAAATTATTGCCGGCAAGGAGGAAGCCGATGAAGGCGAAGTAGTTTTCCGAAACGGAATTAAACTGGGATACTTGCCCCAGCAACCGGTTTTTGATGAATCGATGACCATTAACGAGCTGGTATCGGGATCGCATTCCGAAGTGTTGGCGGTCATCAGAGAATATGAAGAAGCACTGCATTATCAGGCCGAAAACCATTCCAACGAGGCACAGCAACGGGTGGAAAAAGCTACTGCCCAGATGGATTTGCAAAAGGCGTGGGACTACGAACGCAGGTTAAAACAGATTCTCACCAAATTTTCAATTCTAAATCTCGACCAGCAAATTGCCACACTGTCAGGAGGGCAAAAAAAACGACTGGCGCTTGCCTTAACACTTTTGGATGAGCCTGACATCCTGTTGCTTGACGAACCTACCAACCACCTTGATATCGATATGATAGAGTGGCTGGAAAAGTATCTGCAACAAAGCAATGTTACGCTGTTTATGGTAACCCACGACCGCTATTTTCTCGACAGGGTTTGCAATCACATTGTAGAAATGACCGATGGCACCATTTATAACCATCAGGGAAATTACAGCTATTTTTTACAGAAAAGAGCCGAACGCGAAGAGGTGCAAAGTGTGGAAATTGAAAAGGCCAAAAAGCTGATGAAGAAGGAGCTGGATTGGATGCGGCGCCAGCCCAAAGCACGTACCCATAAGTCGAAGTCGCGCATTGATGCTTTTTACGATATTCAAAAAAAAGCTTCTTCAGGTAAAAAGGAAGAGGAACTGCAACTGGATACCATCAACCGCAGGATGGGTGGAAAAATTTTGGAAGTAAGGTCGCTTTCAAAAAGCTATGGCGACATTAAAATTGTTCAGGATTTTGAATACACCTTTAAAAAAGGTGAGCGCATCGGCATCATTGGCAAAAACGGCTCGGGAAAGTCATCGTTTTTAAATCTTTTAAACGGAGTTGAACAACCGGATTCAGGAACGGTAACCGTTGGTGACACCGTTGTATTTGGCTATTACAAACAGGACGGACTTCCGGTTTTACGCGACGACCAAAAAGTGATTGAAGTGGTTAAGGAGATTGCCGAAGTCATTGAGACCTCCAAAGGAAACAGCATGACCGCTTCGCAGTTTTTGAACTACTTTATGTTTCCTCCTGAAATGCAGTATGCGCTGGTATCCAATCTGAGTGGTGGTGAACGTCGCAGGCTATACCTGCTCACCGTACTCATCAAAAACCCCAATTTTCTGATACTTGATGAGCCTACCAACGATTTGGATTTGATAACCCTTTATAAGCTGGAGGAGTTTTTGATGAATTACAAAGGGTGCCTGCTGTTGGTTTCGCACGACCGTTATTTTTTGGATAAACTAAGCGACCATCTTTTTATATTTGAAGGAGACGGCAAAATAAAAGATTTTTACGGCCCGTACAAAGCGTACCGTCAGCAATTGTTGGAAGCCGAAAAAGAGCAAAAAGACCAACGTCAGGCAGAGAAAAAGGAACAGCTTTCAAAAACTACCGAAAAAAAACCTGTCAAAAAGAAACTAAGCTACAAAGAGCAAAAAGAGTACGAACAGCTTGAAAAAGATATTGACGCCTTGGAAAAAGAAAAGGCAACCCTGGAAGCCCGCCTCAACACCGGCATTACCGATTTTGAAGTCCTGCAGGAAATTTCAGGAAAAATAAAATCGATATTGGAACTGCTGGACGAAAAAACCCTCCGCTGGATGGAGTTGGAAGAGTTGAGAGAGCAGCTGAAACAATAGATTAATTGCTTGTTATTCAATAACAAATTTACCGGTTGACACTTTGTTACCAACCTGAATGTTATAAAAATACACAGCCCGCTTTACGCCCCGCGTGTCCCATAAAAATACATTTCCGTTAAAAACCTGTTTAGTGATCACCCGCCCCAATTGGTCGAAAATAGTAATAGTTCTATTTGCTTTTCCATAGTATTTTCCAATACCGTTTAATTCAAATTGTATAAACTTACTGGCCGGATTGGGATAAACTTTCACAAAAGAGGATACCCTTTTTATTTCAGGTGGTTTAACCCCTTCAGTATTTTCATATTTCATACCTGTTAAACCCCCACAGCCAAAAATCCAAAAGGTACCATCGGAGGACATTCTCCCCTGAGAAAACCCTTCCGAGTTGGCAAAAATACCATCGTATTGCTGATAAACAATTGTATCGGATTTATTCATAAACCTTAACTCATGTGGAAGCACCAACCACGTATTATTAAAACTATCCACACCAATATCAAAGGTAAATTCGCTATACCCGGGTCTTGAATACACTTTAGGAACAACAAGTTTCCAATTGTTAATATCGCAACTATCAACATATATTTTATTGTCAACCCAAAGCCATATTCTTCCCAGCGAGTCACAACGAATTCTGGAATAATCTTGCCCCTGTGGTATTTGCGAATTTTGCACATTATAATATATAAATGTTTCATCGGGGTAAGAACAATATCCTATACCCTCTTCGTTGGTAAACCAAACATTACCAACTGTATCAATGTCGATGGAAAAGAAATCAACATAGTCCTTTTCTTTCAACCCCACTTCAGTCCAATAATTGGTGTATGGTTTCCTTTTAAATATCCCCACTTTTGTTGATGCATAAATATAGTCGTTCTTTCCGTGTGACAATTCATAAACACCCCAATTTCCACACCAGGTACAAACCTGAGTCCTTATCATTTCACCATTACTATAAAACCAAACCTTATCCTCTGTGCTTAATGCTATCTCACCTTCACTGGTTGCTGAAATATAATTATATAACCAACCGTAGCTGTTAATTGTGTACCAGCCCGTATCTTCAAGCACCGACACATTAAAACTACCACCCCACATCCTGTCTTCCGAATCGATATAGCCGAAACAAAAAGATCTTTCGGGCATTTCACTGCATCCCAAACACAAACTATCAATAATTGTATCGTTAAATTTAATTAATCCTTTATTGTACTTACTTATCAATACTTCATCTCTCAAATTATCATAAAAAGCACCCACTGTCCCCTTCAAAATATCAGACCCCAGTGTATTTTCGCTGTAAATTGCTGTAGTACTATCCTTTTTTAAAACAACAAATCCATTGCTGCCAATAAAAAAGATATCACCATTTTTATTTTCAAGTATATCGTGTTGGTAGTCATCCAGACTTTCATCAAAATCCGACAACTTAATACACTGAATGCTATCTTCAGAGAGGAACTTATATGAATAATTATATCCAACATAATACTTTACTCCCTCTGAAGTGATAAACACCTTAAGCAAAATATCATTCTGCATCATGGTATCAAGGTTTGAATATTGCAAATTCCCGTTTTCAATAGTAATCATCCATTTTAGTGCACTAACATAAAGGGTTCCCTCTTCATCTTTATATATATCAACAATATGGTGTGTTGAATCGTTACAAAAAATACTCCATGAGCCATCTACTTTTCTTTCATATAAACCAAGATTGGACCCTATCCACAGGTTTCCCGACTGATCAAACTCAACCTGAGTAAAAAATTGGTCAGCAGAGTCAGTTATGGGTGAAGTAAAATGATTATACCAAATCGTGCTGTCAGAATTGAAGCAAAAAACACCATTCTTACTGTCGCAAAACCATAACGATGAATCAGGGGCGAAGGCAAAATCAACAATTCTGGTTCCTTTAAGCATGCTGTTAACCGGTTTGTACCAATTCAAAATGGAATCGTTTTCAGGATTATACTCTATGATACCTCCTGTAGTACACAAAGTGTTTTTATGCAAACCGGGAATAATTTTATTAACGGTACGTGAACAAACTTTATTGGTAACAATAATGGTGTCCTGTGCTTGTAATACGGTAACAAATAAACTCGAAAATATAATCAACAGAAAGAGTGGCATTTTTTTCATATCCATTAATATTTGCAGTATCAATATTGAACTTGTTTAAATAAAGATTAACATCAAATAAGTTTAGTAATAATTGATGGCTAACAAATATAAGCAATAAAATTGCATCAAACAATTTATTAATAAAATCAGAACAGGTTTATTTTTAAA
>JALVAQ010000306.1 GCA_027011095.1 Bacteroidales bacterium | reverse complement strand
AGGCCCAAGCATCATGATAGGCTATTATAAAAAACCCGAACTTACCAAAGAGGTGGTTGAAGACGGATGGCTTCATACCGGTGACAAAGGGGTTATTGATGAAGACGGTATGTTAAAAATTACCGGGCGGCTTAAGGAAATTTTTAAAACTTCCATGGGAAAATATATATCACCTGCTTTAATTGAAAACAAATTTAAAGAATCGCCTTTTATTGACCAGATTATGGTGGTTGGCGAAAACCAAAAATTCGCTACAGCACTTATTGTACCTGATTTCGAATATTTAAAACAGTGGTGCTCGCTTCACAACGTAAAGTGTGAAAACAACAAACAGGTTATTAAAGAAAAAACTTTTCGCGACCGGCTGAAAAAGGAAATCAGTGAATACAACAAACATTTTGGCGATTACGAAAAAATTAAGAAGTTTGAGCTTATCGACCACGAGTGGTCCATCGAAACCGGCGAAATTACAGCCAACCTTAAACTAAAACGCCGCTACATTCATAATAAGTACAGAGATGCCATTAACGAACTGTTTGGAGTGAAGATTTAATTCGGGTTGCTTTAGGACTGCAAACCCGAACGAGTTTGTAAGGTGAGATCGTTGTTAGAGCTTGTGGCAGACAAATCCGGATGAGCTTGGAACAAGGCTAAAAGTCTCATATAATATAGTATGTTGTAACGCTACAGGTTATAATTAAGGTAGATAGAAACCCTCTGGAAAGGGCAACTTATTTAGCAGAATCATACTCATTTGCCTTTTTCACCAGGTTATTGTACCTTTATCCGCATGAAAACTTCTCCCTGGATAAATGGTTTTACCCATCTGTTTTTTCCACGAACCTGTCAGGCATGCGGACACGTATTGTATAGTCAGGAAGAAATATTGTGTACCAAATGCCTGTTTCATCTACCCAAAACCAATTTTCATCTTCACGAAAACAATCCGGTATCGCGCGTTTTCTGGGGTCGTGTTGAGCTGAATGCCGCCACTTCATACCTATTTTTTAGTAAGCAGGGTAAAACTCAGCGGTTGATGCACAATTTAAAGTATCGAGGCAAAAAACAAGTGGGCATATATTTGGGAAATAAGTTTGGAAAAGAGCTGAAAAAAAGCGAATTATATAATACCGTTCAAGTGGTTATACCGGTTCCCATGCATCCTAAAAAACAACAGAAACGCGGCTATAATCAAAGTGACCTGATTGCCGAAGGAATTGCTTTGGCAATGAATGCCGAAATTCAGGTTGACAACCTTGTAAAAGTACACAACACCACTTCGCAAACAAAAAAGTCGCGGTACAAAAGGTGGGAAAATGTAAAGGATGTTTTTCAGGTTCGCAACGAAGCGCTGTTACAAAACAAACATATATTAATTGTGGATGATGTAATAACCACCGGAGCCACCATCGAAGCTTGCGCCCACCGCCTGTCATCAATAAAAGGAATTACAATTAGTGTGGCATCACTCGCATATGCTCAGGTATAGCCGGAATGGTATCCTGAACCCTTCCCATTTGTATCATAAGCTTGTTGTATTCTCTCCGGTTTCGTATCAGTTTGCGTTGCAGGCGGGCACTTCGGTTAAACACATTGTATAAGGCTTGTATAGGCCCGCCAATGGTGTATGGCCCTGGCTGTTTATACATTAACGGGTCTTCGTTCATATCGGGATAAAACGGACTCAAATCCATAGAGGGCATTTCAACAATCATTTGCTTAAAAGTTTCGTAATCCCAATAAGCATGAATAATAATTTCATTAATTAAAACAGTATCTTTTTCCATTAAAATAGTGTCGGGAGCAGGGCTTTTTCTAACCGAATCGGTAATAAAAAATATTTTGCTACTGTATCCTATTGATGTTATCATTAACGTGTCATGCGGGTCAACCAGCATTTTAAACCGTCCGTCGTTGTTCGATATGTTTCCCCAAAGCATTCGCTTGCTGATAATATGAGCATCCGGAACCGGCAATAAACTATCAGATGTTAACAACACGGCATCAAATGAATACAGATTTTTATTATTTTTCTGTTGTGCTGTTAAATAACTGTTAATCATTAAAAAACAAAATGTTAACAATAAAAACAAAACTGTTTTTTTTATTCTGATTTTATATGTATTTATCCTATTC
>JALVAQ010000305.1 GCA_027011095.1 Bacteroidales bacterium | reverse complement strand
TTATAACGGTAAACTACAACCAGGCAAGGGTTACCTGCGAGTTGCTGGAATCGTTGAAACACATCACCTATCCCAATGTTGAGGTTATTGTTGTTGATAACCATTCGGTTGAAGATGATCCTTCCGTTATAAAAAAGGAGTATCCGCAGATAAAATTTATCGAAAATCCCATAAACTACGGGTTTGCTGCCGGAAACAATTTCGGTATTATGGCGGCAAAAGGCGATTATGTGCTTTTGCTCAACAACGACATTGAAGTTCCAAAAAATTTTTTAGAGCCATTGGTTGACCTGCTGGAAAAAAACCCGGAAATTGGTGCCGTCAGCCCTAAAATAAAGTATTACTACCGCTCCGATACCATTCAGTACGCCGGATATACTCCCATTAATCCGGTTACCATGCGTAATTTTGCCATCGGGTATATGGAAAAGGATAGCGGAAAGTATGACGATATTCGTGAAACTGCTTACGGACATGGTGCCGCATTAATGGTTCCCATGCGAGTTATAAAAGATGTTGGGTTGATGTCGTACACCTTTTTTCTTTACTATGAGGAAGCCGACTGGTGCGCCCGAATCATCAATTCGGGTTACAAAATATACTATAACGGAAAATCATCAGTTTTACATAAAGAATCGGTAACAACAGGTAAGCTCAGTGCTTTAAAGATATATTACCTCAACAGAAACCGGTTGGTATTTATGCGGCGAAACTACGAAGGTAGAAACTTTTACCTCGGAATTTTTTACCAACTGTTTGTAGCCATTCCTAAAAATGCTTTTAAATACCTGTTAAAGGGCAAAATAGCTGTATTTATGGCCTATTACAAAGCTATCTTGTGGAATATCAACCACCTGTATGATGAGGAAATTCACGAAAACCCAATGTTATGATGAATATTTTAACTGACATCCTTGAAATTGTTCAACTTGTATTTTTTCTTTACATTGCAGCTAGTGTTTTGGTGTTATTTGTGTTTTCAACAGCCAGCCTTTTTCCGTATCACCCCAAACTTACCGATGATGGAATATTCCGGAAAATAGCACTAATTATTCCGGCTTACAGCGAAGACAATGTAATTCTTGAGGTGGTTGAAAGTGCCTTGAAGCAGCAGTATCCGGATGATAAATTTGAGATTGTGGTGGTGGCTGACCATTTTTTGCCGCATACCCTGCACGACCTGATGCGTTATAACATCACCCTTTTGGCCAAAGATTTTGAAATCAGCACCAAATCGCGTGCAATTAACTACGCCTTCGAGAACCTTGGCAACGACTATGATATTGCCGTAATTTTGGATGCCGATAATATAATGAGTAAAGATTTTCTTTCGACTATAAACCACTCGTTTGCATCCGGTTATAAAGTTGTTCAGGGTCATCGTACGGCTAAAAATTTAAACACCAATTTTGCCCTGCTCGACTCAATAAGCGAAGAAATAAACAACAGCATTTTCAGAAAAGGTTTTAGAAACCTTAATTTTTCATCGGCGCTTATAGGCTCTGCCATGGCTTTTGACTTCGCCATGTTTAAAACCATGATGAAAGAGGTTGAGGTAGTTGGCGGTTTTGACAAGGAAATAGAGATGCGCTTATCGCGCAGGCGTATAAAAGTGGAATATTTGCCCGATACTTACGTGTACGACGAAAAAGTGCAAAACGCCGAAGTGTTCACTCGTCAACGCAGGCGTTGGCTCTCGGCACAGTTTCATTTTTTCGGACGTAACTTCTTACCTTCAATTAAAGCACTGTTTACCGAAGGAAACTTTGAATATTTTATTCGTGCCATGATTTATATTCAGCTTCCGAGAGTGTTGCTTCTGGCAATACTTACTTTTATGGCTGCTTTTTCACTTTTATTCAATCCGTTGGGCTGGCTTATCGCATGGATGTCGCTGTTTGTAGCAATTATTTTGGTTTTTGCATTTGCCATTCCGCGTAAATTTTATAACTTTAGCTTTTTTAAAGCAGTATTAACTTTACCCAAAGGAATGATGATGATGATGATTTCACTTGTTAGTTTTAGAAAGGGAAACAAAAAATTTATTCACACAAAACATACCTACAACGCATTTCAAATAAAAAAACATAAACATTAAAAGAAGTCAAGGTTTCTTATAAAAATATAAAAGTATGAAAA
>JALVAQ010000304.1 GCA_027011095.1 Bacteroidales bacterium | reverse complement strand
GTATATAAGTCATTGACAAGTAGTGATTAAGAAAAGAATTGTGACCATAAATAAACGATATAGTAATCCCGAAAATTATTGGAATAGCAACCGGGAGAAGGTTAGGTGTTCCAATTCCTATATTTATTGGAAGCACAACGCCTTATATACAGGGTCGATAACAGCCTCACTCCGTCATGCCGATTTAACAACCACAAAAATAAAATCGACAGAATGAAAAAAGGAATAATTGCAGCTGCCGTTACAAGCATTATTGTTTTAATAGTTGCAGCACTTTTTATCAACAATACCAAACCCCACGGAACACATCCGTGGAAACTGCTTCCCGACACACCGGCACTAATTATTGAAACTCAAAACCCCTACCACCTTTTTGAAAAACTAAAATATGGCAACGACATATGGAACAGCCTGACAAAAATCGGCACTTTTAAGCAAATTGAAGCACAAACCGAATACCTTGATTCGCTGCTCAAAGGGAATACCGAATATCATACAGCCCTTTTTTCATCACCCTTGCTAATTGCTTTTTATGGCGACAGCTTAAATACACAAGCCCTTTTTGTCTCCTCAATAGGCAGCACCCCCGACCTTGAAAACATAAAGCAATTTATAGCCGGGAAAGCAAAAAATTCATCAGCATTTGTTGCTAAACAGGAATCAGGTTTCCCTGTTTTAAAGATAGTTAACGGGCGAACAGATTTTGCCGTTACCATTGGTTTTGCCGGAGAAATGGCCGTTATTTCAAAGTCGGAATCCCTGGTTTTAAAAGCGCTTAATACGTATGGCATAGCCCCCGAAAACCATTTTAGCAGCAGTAAAATTTTTACTAAAATACAAAAAACCGCCGGCAAACATGTTAATACCCACCTTTATGTAAACGGCGCGAAGCTTGGCGCACTGCTTCCTAATTTCATCGAGAAAAACCGGAAGCAGCCGGTGTCAGCAGTACTGAACCGCATAGAGTGGAGTGTTACCGATCTTTTTCTAAGAAAAAATGAGTTGATATTAAACGGGCTTTCAATAGGAGACATCAATCAAACCTCCTATCGCAATTTACTCAACCAAAAACCTCAACCACAAGATTATATAGGATATCTACCCTATAACACAACCCTGTTTCTGTTTCGGGGATATTCAAATTTTACAGCAGGCAATTCGACAACACCTGATAAATATGGAAGCATTGATATTGAAGCCCTGTCAAAGCTTATTGGCAACCAGATTGTATTTGCTTCCACTGCCCGCACTGCAAACGAATTTGACGAAAAAAGTTTTGTCATGGTGCGCTTTAACGATAAAACAGAAGCTCAAAAAATCTTTAAGCGTTCGGCACAAAAATCAGGACAGTTAACGGTTAGCAAATACAACAATTACACTATTAATAAGTTAAGTGACGGTGCTTTTACAGAATCGCTGTTTGGAGCTGTTTTTAAAGATATCCTAAAAAATTATTATGTGTTTGTGGACGATTACGCCATCGTGGGCAACAGCGCCAAAGAGATTATAAACCTGTTACGACTTTACGAAACCGGTAAAACACTCGACCTGAACGAAAATTTCAAAAGCTTCTCAAACAGGCTTACAAGATTATCGAACCTTACTATCTATTTAAAAACAAGCGAATTAACCGGAATGGCGTCAAGGTATTTCAACAGCACGCTATCCGGCAGAATAAAAGTAAACAGTGCGTCCATCAAAGATTTTTCGGGAGTCATTTTTCAAATGAGCAATCAGTTTCCTTACCTTTATACGGGATTATATCTTAAACAGAGTACCACACATCATCAGGAAAACCTTGCTTTGTGGCGGGTAAAGCTCGATGACGACATTGTTAGCGAACCCTATCCTGTAAAAGACCATACCACTGGAAAACGTAATATTATTGTATTTGACAAAAGCAACAAAGTTTATCTTATTAGGTACGACGGGGTAATACTATGGAAAAAACAACTTTCGGGAACGCCTGTCAGCAGCGTGTTTCAGGTCGATTATTTTAAAAATAGGAAAATCCAGTACCTGTTTAACACCTCCGACTACATCTATCTCTTCGATAAAAACGGAAAAAATGTTAAACAGTATCCCATCAGGATAAATCCATCGGCTACCAACGGGCTTAACGTATTTGATTACAGCAACAAAAGGGATTACAGAATTTTGCTGGCTCAATCGGACAAGAGGATATACAACTACAGCATCAAAGGCCGCAAAATAAAAGGCTGGAAAAGCTTTAAGATGAATGACATCGTAATAAAACCGGTTCAACATCTTGTTGCCAACCACAAAGACTATCTTATTGTTAGCGACATCAACAATCGAATTAAAATTGTTAACCGCAAGGGACAGGAACGCATAAAAATTAAAGGAAAACTCAACAAAGCTGTTAACAGCGAGTTTTATGTAAACAAAACCAACAGCAAGGGCATTTTTATAACTACCAACCAGCAGGGTAAGTTGGTTTACCTGTCGGCAACAGGCAAGCTTCGTTACACTGATTTTGGTAACTTTTCGCCGCAACACTTTTTCCTGTACGATGACTTTAATAGCGATGGAACACCTGATTTTATTTATGTTGACAAAAATAAACTCACTGTTTTCAACCGGTTTAAAAAGGTGTTATTCAGCTATACCTTCAACTCGGATATCCGTATTAAACCGGCCTTTTTCAAGCTTGGAAAAAACAAAAAGGTGTTGGGCATCGTTTCCGATTTGGAGCACAACATTTATCTGTTCGACAAAAACGGCAACATCAGTATCAGCAAGGAGCTTATGGGCGATACGCCGTTTACCATAACCAGTTTGCAAAACAATCGCGAAGTAAATTTAATAACCGGTGCCGGTAACATGCTGTTGAATTACAAAATAAAGTAGTGTCATGTCAGGCTCAAAGTGACGTATTGAGATTGCTTCCGATAAGTGTCGGAAAAAGAAGCAGTCTCACAGCCGGAAGACACATGACATGACAGTAGCAACTTTTCTGTTAAAAATAATTAAAACATCCTTCCGGGTTTTTAACAATTTATACAGCAACCACAGGCATGGCAGGCACATAGCAGATAAAAAAACCGTTAACAGTAACTGTTTTTTAACAAAGCCTCAATAATATTTACCCTTATCTTTGCCCGAAATTTAATTCAATGGCTAATTACTGTTTAAATTACGCCCTGGTAAAAAAATATTCAAAACCATCGACAATGAGTGGAAAGACCTTTGCAGAAAAAATATTTGGTGCTCCAACCGGAAGCATCGTTTTTAAGAAACCCGATATCATTTTATCACACGATAACACAGCTTCCATTTTTAACACTTTCAGAAAAATGGGCGGTGAAAAGGTAAAATACCCCGAACAGCTTTTAATCGTACTCGACCACAACGCCCCGCCCACCACCGCAAAGCTGGCCAATCAATACGAAAGCATTCGCAAGATTGTTCATGGTCAGGGTATTACAAAATTTCATGATGCCGGAAAGGGTATCTGTCATCAAATTATGGCTGACTACGCCAAACCGGGGATGGTGATTGTAGGTTCCGACAGTCACACCTGTACGGCAGGAGCTTTCAATGCCTTTGCCGCCGGAATCGACCGCACCGAAGCAGCAGGCTTGTGGCGTCAGGGCGAAACATGGTTCAGGGTTCCCGAATCCATTAAAATTACCTTGAAAGGAAAACTGAACAAAGGCGTTTACGCCAAGGACCTCTCATTGTGGATTATTGGCATGATTGGTTCCAGTGGCGCCGATTACATGTCCATTGAGTATCATGGCGAAGGGGTAAAAACGCTCACTGTTGACCAGCGGATGACCCTCACCAACCTGGCATCGGAAATGGGAGCTAAAAACGCCGTTTTTCCTTACGATGAGGTTTTAAAATCGTGGCTTGGCGACACCTTTTCAGGCGAAGGCGTTTGGGCTGACGAGGATGCCAAATATGCAAAAGAAATTGAAATTGACCTGTCGGAGTTATTCCCGTTGGTGGCAGCACCACACCACGTTGACAATGTAAAAGCCTTGTCGGAAGTGGCTGGTACCAAACTCAACGAAGCGCTGGTAGGAACCTGTACCAACGGGCGTTTGGAAGACCTACGTGAAGCGGCAGCCGTACTGAAAGGTAAAAAACTCCCCGAAGATTTTCAAATGGTGATTGTTCCCGCCTCACAAAAAATCTACCGGCAGGCCATGAAAGAGGGGTTGATTGAAATTTTTCTTGATGCGGGTGCCAACGTGCTGTCTGCCAGCTGTGGCCCATGTCTCGGAACCGGACAGGGCATTCCTGCCGATGGTTACAACGTTATCTCTACTGCCAACCGTAATTTTAAAGGCCGCATGGGTAATAAAGAGTCGTTTATTTATCTTGCATCACCGGCAACGGTGGCTCACTCGGCTTTGGCAGGAAAAATTGTTGACCCGCGCGGTATTGAGGCTAATGACAAGTTTCCTTATACCATTGAACAGGCAAACACGGTTACCATCGATGAAAACGATAACCGAAGGATGGGCAATGTTTGGAATTATGCCGATGCCAACGACCTGAACACCGACCAGATGTTTGCCGGAAACCTAACTTATCAGGTACTTAGCTCCGAACCCGAAAAAATTATGCCGCACCTTTTTAAAGGATTTGACGTTAATTTTACCGACCGCGTAAAACCGGGCGACATTATCATTGCCGGCGCCAACTTTGGTTGCGGAAGCTCGCGCGAACACCCTGCCGTTGGCCTTTCGCATGCAGGTGTTAAAGCGGTGATTTGCAAATCGGTTAACAGAATCTTTTTCCGTTCATCGGTAAATCAGGGGCTGCCAATTTTATTGGTTCCCGAAGCTGTTGACGCCTACAAACCGGGTGATAAGGTTGATGTGGACTTTAAAAACGGCGTAATCACCGTTGGTGGGCAACAGTTTGGCTTTGCCCCGCTTCCTGAAAAACTGATGGGTATTTTTAACGCCCGCGGGCTTGTAAATTTTATTAAAGAACACGCCGAATAATTTGAAATTTAAACCACAATATCTGATAATACCGCTTTTGATGGCGGTGGGATATTTCCTGCTAAAGTGGTCGATGCCACGCTATACGGGAATGTATCTTGCCGGACTGGTGTTGATTATGGGTGATATCTATTTGTGGTCGGCATTCCGTAAAAGAGTTTACAGTTACAACCTGCTGTTAAAAATTTTACTCATTGTAATTTACTGGCTGCCGCTTGCTGCCATCGGGTTTGTTGTGGTGGCTGCCGATATTGTTCCCATCATTCAATGGAACGATGTATTTCGCAACTATCTGTTCGGGTTTATTATAGTGGCCTATACAGCAAAAATATTACCCATTTTGTTTCTGTTACTGGCTGATACAGCGAGAATCATCGGACGCAGCTTTCACCTGTCGAAAAAAGAAAAAAGAGAGGAAATCAACAAGGAGCACGAAGGCATTACGAGAAGTAAATTTTTGCAATATCTCGGTTTCCTCTCGGGAGGACTGGTGATGGGAAGCATGTTTGTGGGCATGTTTAAGTGGGCGTTTGAATTTAAGGTTTATCGTGAGAAGATTAAAATTAAAGGCCTCCCCTCCTCTTTTAAGGGATTAAAAATCTTACAAATCTCCGACTTTCATCTTGGCAACTGGGGCCTTACCAAACCCATGGACGAAGCCATTAAAACCATTTTAAGCCTGAAACCCGACCTTATTGTGTTTACCGGTGATTTAGTAACCTTTTCAACCCGTGAAGCTTACCGGTTTGAAGAGCAGCTTAAAAAACTTACCGCTCCGTTGGGCGTGTATGCCACCCTTGGCAACCACGATTACGGCCTTTATGTTTCGTGGCCCGATAAAGAAGCCAAAGAAAAAAACATGGCCGACCTGTTTGATTTTTACCAACGAATTGGCTGGAAACTGCTCAATAACGAAAACGTTGTCTTTGAAAACGGAGATGATAAGCTTGCCCTGGCCGGCGTTGAAAACTGGGGCGCCAACAAACGCTTTCCCCGTTACGGAAAAATTGATGAAGCCCTGAAAGGTACCGAAGATGTTCCTGTAAAGATTTTGCTTTCGCACGACCCTTCGCATTGGGATAAAGTTGTTGTACCTGGAAATTATCCTGTTAACCTTACCCTGTCGGGACATACCCACGGTTTCCAGTTTGGTATTGAATCGAAAAACATAAAATGGAGCCCGGCACAGTATGTTTATAAACATTGGGCAGGCTTATACAAAAATCCGCTTAGCAACCATTACCTGTATGTTAACAGGGGCATTGGATCAATCGGATATCCCGGAAGGATAGGAATTTTACCGGAAATTACTCTGATAGAGTTGGTTTAGGCTGATTTCCGGTATTTTTGTTCCGTTTTCAAGTAACAACGGGCCGACTTGTACGTTATACTTTTATCAAATGCTGCTTTTTTTTATTTTTGAACGATAAAACCCTACTTTGTGAAACGAAACCTGATTATTTTATATCTCATCCTTATTTCAACACTGCTCAATGCACAAACCATCACGGTTAAAGGCAGGGTGCTCGACAAAACCAGTCGTAAGCCGTTGGCGTTTGTGAATATAATTTCAGAATCTGCAAAATCGGGTACAGTGAGCGATATCGAAGGTAAATTTCAAATTAAACTGCCCGAAGAAACCTGCTGCCTTAAACTCTCTTACCTTGGTTACGAAACATTGGAATACACCATCGACTACTCAAAAAAGATGCAGAATATTCTCCTCACTCCCAAGTCGATTGACCTTGATGAAGTAACTGTTTTTCCGGGTGTTAATCCGGCTCACAGAATCATCAACCTCGTAATAGCCAACCGTGACAACAACAATCCTGAAAATCTGCCGGAGTTTTCGTATGTATCGTACGACAAAATGGTTCTTACTGCCGATGCCGATTCGCTGATGAAAATGGATACTGCATTAATGGATACTTCAGAAATAAAAGTAAGAAAACTACTTGATAAACAGGACTTTTTTATGAGCGAAACCGTTACCGAGCGGAAGTATATGAAGCCAAAACTAAACCAGGAAAACGTTATCGCCACCAAAGTATCCGGATTTAAAAATCCGGTTATTGTTTTTATGCTTTCGCAGATACAGTCAACCTCCTTTTACGATGAAAAAATAAATATCCTTAACAAAAATTACATCAATCCCATCAGCAAAGGCAGCACCCGCAAATATTTCTTTTTACTGGAAGATACCACCTATAACGACAAGGGCGACACCACGTTCATAATCAGCTATCGTCCGCGACGAAACACCCGGTTTGACGGTTTAAAAGGGTTTCTTTATATCAATAGCGATGGCTGGGCTGTTCAAAATGTAAAAGCCGAACCGTCCAAAGACACAACGGGGCTTACCATTCAAATTCAGCAGCTGTACGAACAAATTGAAGGCCACTGGTTTCCCACCCAGTTGAATACCGATGTAATATTTACCAATATGAAAGTTAGCTCAGGCAAGCACTCCTACGCTTTGGTAGCCCATGGAACCAGCTTTTTGAAAGATATCAACCTTCACCCCGGATTGCGCAAAAAAGATTTTGGATTTCACGAAGTTGAAGTTGAAGATGATGCCACTAAAAAGAAAGAAAAATTCTGGAATAAATACCGTACCGATTCGCTTAACGCCCGCGAGCGCGAAACCTACCGGGTTATCGACTCAATAGGAAAAGAAACCGACTTCGACAAGATGGCCACCACAGTACAAAGCCTTATGT
>JALVAQ010000303.1 GCA_027011095.1 Bacteroidales bacterium | reverse complement strand
AGTCCGTATAACGGAAAAGTGTTGCCCGGCTATATGTTTACCGACAATGGTTTCTGGGACACATTCCGCGCAGTATTCCCGTTTTTTACACTCATGTATCCCGAGCACGATGCCAATATTATGAAAGGGCTGGTAAATGCTTACAAAGAGAGTGGCTGGCTGCCCGAGTGGGCTACTCCCGGCCATCGCGACTGTATGATTGGCTCAAACTCGGCATCGATAATTGCCGATGCCTATTTAAAAGGAATTCGCGGGTACGATATAAATACGCTGTTTGAGGCACTGTTGAAAAATACAAAAGGAAACCATAAAGATTTTCACTCGGTGGGAAGATTTGGTGCCGAGTACTACAACAAGTTAGGGTATGTGCCATACAATGTTGGTATTAACGAAAACGCAGCACGTACACTCGAATATGCTTACGACGATTTCTGTTTGTACGAGTTGGCAAAAAAACTCGACCGCCCCGCAGAAGAGGTTAATTTATTTAAAAAACGGGCAGCAAATTATAAAAATCTATTCGACAAAAAACACAATTTAATGCGTGGTAAAAACGAAGACGGAACTTTTCAGTCGCCGTTTAACCCATTAAAATGGGGCGATGCATTTACCGAGGGGAACAGTCTGCATTACACCTGGTCGGTATTTCAGGATATTAACGGATTAATTAATTTGATGGGAGGAGAAAAGCAGTTTGTAAATATGTTAGACACCGTATTTTCGATGCCACCCGATTTCGACTGCTCGTATTATGGTTTTCCAATTCACGAAATCAGGGAGATGCAAATCGTAAATATGGGAAATTATGCACACGGAAACCAACCCATTCAACACATGATTTATCTTTACAATTATGCCGGGCAGCCCTGGAAAACGCAAAAACATATCCGCGACGTGATGACAAAATTGTATCTCGACACTCCCGACGGATATTGTGGCGACGAAGATAACGGGCAAACATCGGCGTGGTACGTGTTTAGTGCAATGGGTTTTTATCCGGTTTGCCCCGGCGCCAACCAATATGTTATTGGGGCACCTCTTTTTAGAAAAGTTACACTGAGCCTTGAAAACGGAAATACCTTCGAAATTGATGCTCCGGAGAATTCAGCAAAAAATATTTATATAAAAAGTGCCACACTCGACGGAAAAACTTATACCCACAATTTTATTACCCATAACACAATTACCAAAGGGGGTAAACTGGTTTTTAAAATGGATGCAACACCAAACAAAAAACGCGGCTTAGAAAAAGCCGACAAACCGTTTTCAATGTCGCTTGAGAATTGATACTGGATATAAAAAACAGTAAATCTTGAGTAACGGTTTTCATAGTTGAAGAAGAAATAGATGATTAAAAAAATAGCTATAATTGGTTTGTTGTTAATTGCAATGCAAAATGTCCACGGGCAATTTGATGTTGCAAGTCGCATCGACGGGAGTCCGTATCCGGTTTCGGCAACACCTTCAACATTGTATGTTGTTAATAACTGGGGATGGTCAGAGTCAAAACGGCTAACTACAGTAACCTTAAAAGGGCTTTTAGCAAAAGATGGCAACACAATGATTTATAATGAGAGTGGCGTGGGGTATTCCATCTGGTTAAAAGACCTGGTAGCCAATTACGGTGTTGTTAGTGATAAAACTTATTACAACGATTTCACAGGTTTAATTACTCACTTTAAATACGATTTTGATGGTTACATTTTATGAAGTTGTTTAAAGTTAACTATCAAGTTATCAATCAACAACAAAATGTTAAAAAGAAAGAATGAAATAAAATAATCGAAACTCAATTATTTGTATCATTCTTTCAAAAAAAAAATGTTAAGTAAAAGTATTATAAAAAAGAGATTTGCCCATATCTTGACTTTGGAAAAATAAATAGAAACACAAAAGTTAAGGATTATCAGGTAGTTATGGCTATATTTTACAGATTAAAAACAGGATGTCAGTGGAGGCAATTACCAATGAAACAATTTTTCAGGGGAAAATATAGTTGGCAAAGTGTTTATTATCATTTTCAAAAATGGTGTAAAGATGGTAGTTGGAAAATAGTTTGGACAAAGATTTTGGACAAATACAAGCACCTTTTAGATATGTCAAGTATTCAACTTGATGGTACACATACACCGACCAAACGAGGAGGGGATGCA
>JALVAQ010000302.1 GCA_027011095.1 Bacteroidales bacterium | reverse complement strand
ATCCATGCACGAGATATACCGAATCCCATCGTATTCGCTCGGTAACCCTGGCCTTTACAGGAAAGTCGGTAACAATTCCATCCTGATTTTTTAACCAAATATATTGGCCGTTTTCAATATCCCAAAGTTTGGCAACTTTCGGGTTAATCCACACGCTGTTTTCTTTCATCAAATCCCAAAGGTTATGGTTATTTGATGTTCTGGAAAAGGTGTGCATGGGTGCTCTGCCGTAATTCAGCCTGTAGTAACCTTCAGCAGGCTCTTCGTGATGGGTATATTTAGGCATCGGGTCGTATCCCTCCATTTCCAACTCAGTAGAATAGAGTTCAATTTTTCCTGTGTTGGTATTAAACTCAAAATCTTCAAGGTTTTGAAGGAAATAGAGGTCATCAAATTCGCGGTTGAATTTTTTAACCCCGATACGTTTCATCTCCTCCAATGAGGAACCAACTTTTTTCAACTGCCAATCAAGGACATCTTCGTAGTTTTCGTAATTGAAATAATCTTCCAAGCCTAATCTTTTGGCCAATTCTTTTGCAATCCACCAGCCCGGTTTAGTTTCGTGTTTTGGTTCGGCAGCAGGCATTCGCAATGCAATGTAGGGTTCGCGGTGGGGTGATGTACGAATGGGGTCATAGCGTTCGAGGTAGGTGCATTCGGGAAGAACCACATCAGCCAGTTGAACAATGTCCATGGGCATGGTGTCGATGACGACTAAGAAATCGAGATGACTGATGGCTTCCAGTGTTTTTTTCTGATCGGGCAACGAAGCCATTAGGTTGGTGCCATAAACTATCCATCCGCGCAGGTGGCAATCTAAATCTGCGTTGGGAATGGATGCATCGCAAATTCCGGTTGACAACACCTCTGTTACAAGTTTATATTTACCGGGAGGATAAGCATCTCTCCACGATCTTTTTGGTTTAGGATAAGGTGGTGATGGATATTTGGGCAGATGTACCTTTTCAGGGTTATAAAATCCGCCACGACGTCCCCAGGAGCCTAACAGGGCATTTACAATGGCAATGGCTCTTGACCTTTGGGTGTCGTCGCCGTACCAGGTAACATGCCTTCCGGGATGTACAAGCACGGCAGGTGATGCGGCGGCCATTTCACGAGCTGTTTTGCGGATAACATTGGGGTCGATGGTGGTAATACCGTAGGCCCACTCAGGCGTCATGTTTTTAACATGTTCTTTTAACTCTTTAAAGCCAAAAGTATATTTTTCAACATAAGCTTTATCATATAAATCTTCGTAAATAATAACATGCATCCAGGCTAACAAGAGAGCAATGTCAGTGGCGGGTTTAATGGGTAACCAGTATTTTGACTTGCTGGCGGCAGTGCTAAATCGTGGGTCAACGGTAATAATGGTTGCCCCCTGGTCGATGGCCTCCGACATTTCCTGAATTTGGCCATTGTGCATATTTTCGCCAATGTGCGAACCAATTAAAACCAGACATTTTGTATCGCGGATATCGGTTCTTTCGGGCGACATAACATCTTCGCCATAAGTAGCTGTAAAAGCAACCTCACGGGGGCCACGGCATTGAGCAAACGAAGGTGCAGTAATGTTGGGTGAACCGTAAGCTTTTACCAGGTGGCTAAAATGTTTTCCGCCCGTTCCGTGCGAAAACAGTGCTAAACACTCAGGGCCATGTTCTAACCGAAGTTTATTCATTTTTTCAGCAACAAGGTTAAGTGCTTCATCCCAGCTTGCTTTCCTGAAATACTGAGTGCCGTCGGCTTTTGTTTCTCTAATCAGAGGCGTTTGCAGCCGGTCTTCATCCCAATACATGCCTACTCCGCCGGTTCCACGCGGACAGAAGCGGCCATTGCTGTGTGGGTCATCCTTATTACCAATTATTTTACGAATATTGCCCTTTTTATCTACATAAGTAAAACCTGCGCACTTCCAAAAGCAAACTTCGCAGAAAGTGGGATAATTGGTAAGCTCCTCATCACTCACAGGTGATGTGTCACCATCGGCAACAAACTGGGCAGTTACACTGTCCCAGCTCAGAGCATGGAGACCAATAGCGGCTGCTCCTACCCCTGCTGCACTAATTTTTATAAAATCCCTTCTTGTTTTCATCCTTAATATATTTAATGAACTATCACTTTGTCAATATGATATAAACAGTAATGGTTGTATATATGTATAGG
>JALVAQ010000301.1 GCA_027011095.1 Bacteroidales bacterium | reverse complement strand
TTATAAGAATCATAAACTTGGTAACATATTGAATTCTAATAACATAAATAATTTCAAAATGTTAAAATTTGAACTTAGTGTACCTTTGTGCCTTTGAGCCTTGGTGGCTATTATTCAATGCTTTGCCACAAAGACACAAAGTCTCACAAAGATATTTTGTATAAACATAATAAATTGTTATTCATCTATTTATGATGCACGTTTTACATGCGAAACTTCAGTTAATAACAATACAATTTTTTCTATCTTTGTTACTCACCCATTTAACAGAGAACCATGCTGGTTAAAACTTATGGAAGTGCGTTACAAGGAATCGACTCCACCCTCATTACGGTTGAAGTGAGTGTGGGCAAAGGCACAGGGTTTAGCCTTGTGGGACTGCCCGATAATGCCGTTAAGGAAAGTAACCAACGGGTTTTTTCAGCCATCTGGAACTCAGGCTTTCGGTATCCCCATAAAAAGATTGTCATTAGCATGACACCGGCTGACATCAAAAAGGAAGGCTCTTCGTACGACCTGCCCATAGCCATCGGCATCCTTGCAGCCGACAAGCAAATTGATTCAGAACACCTTAGTGACTTTATTATTATGGGAGAGCTTTCGTTAGATGGTGGCATCAACCCCATAAAAGGTGCTTTACCCATTGCCCTTAATGCCAAAAAAGCGGGTTTTAAAGGAATAATACTTCCGATGATAAACGCCCCTGAAGCTGCCATTGTTGAAGGACTTACGGTATATGGATTTAACACACTGAACGATGTTGCCGAAATGCTTGACGGCAAAACAGCGCCCCAACCCGTTACCGTTGACCTTGAAGAACTTTTTAACAGTGGCGCCACCGATTACCCGTTCGACTTTGAAGATGTAAAAGGGCAGGAAAACATTAAACGGGCTTTGGAAATTGCTGCTGCCGGAGGCCACAATGTAATTATGATAGGCCCACCCGGATCGGGAAAAACCATGTTGGCCAAAAGGCTCCCCTCCATCCTACCCCCCATGACACTGGAAGAGTCGTTGGAAACCACCAAAATACATTCGGTATCGGGCGTGTTAAGCAACGATACAGCCCTTATTACCACAAGGCCTTTCCGGTCGCCACACCACACCATCAGCGACGCAGGATTAATTGGTGGCGGCACCTTTCCACAGCCGGGCGAAATTTCGCTGGCACAAAACGGCGTGCTGTTTTTGGATGAATTGCCCGAGTTTAAACGTTCGGTGTTGGAGGTCATGCGGCAGCCCATGGAAGACCGTGTAGTAACCATTGCCCGTGCTAAAATGAGTGTTGAATACCCTGCGGCATTTATGCTCGTTGCCGCCATGAACCCCTGTCCTTGCGGTTATTACAACCATCCCGACAGGGCATGCGTATGCTCACCGGGCGTAGTAAAAAAATATCTCAACCGCATTTCAGGCCCGTTAATGGATAGAATCGACCTGCATGTAGAAGTAATTCCCGTGTTGGTAAAAGAGCTTACCGAATTGCCCAAAGGAGAGCCAAGTAAAGTAATTCGTAAACGGGTCATCAAAGCCAGAAACATTCAGCAAAAAAGATTTGAAAACAGCAGCCTGCACAGCAACGCGCAAATGTCAAGAAAAGATTTAGATCGCTATTGCCAATTGGATGAACAGGGAGTGAACCTGTTAAAAACCGCCATGGAAAAACTCAGCTTGTCGGCACGCGCCTACGACCGGATTCTTAAAGTTTCGCGCACCATTGCCGATTTGGAAGAATCAGACAACATAAAGCCTGAACACCTTGCCGAAGCCATTCAATACCGCAGCCTCGACAGAGACAGCTGGGGAAATTAAAACAACACCTATGAACCAAAAACCCAAACAATCTTTAGTTCGAAATACACTTATCTTAATCATAGTCCCGGTTATTATTCTTTGGGGATTCTATCTGCTATTTGTTTATCAGGGTGTTTACAAAACCACGTTTGAAAAGCACATCGACAAAACCAGCCTGCTGAATTTTAAATGTGCCACAAGAATAAACAACCAGCTATCTGCCATATCCAACCAAGTTTACACCATTACCCACAATATTGAGCTGCGCGACACCATTTCGCTCAAAAATATTGAAAGCAAACTTACTAACATCTTAGTTTCAAACAAACACATTTACGGAACAAGCATATCGCTTAAAAACGTTTGGATTGATAAAGAAAACAAACACGACTTTTTTCTATACAAATACAAACCCGGGAACTCCATCAAAAGAATCATTATCAATGAGCAAAATTACCACACCTACCCTTATAAAGAAAAAGAGTGGTGGAAATATTCAGCCACCTATTTTGAAACAAAATGGTCGAACCCATACTACGATAAGGGGCTGGGTAACATCCTGATGATTACCTATTCGGCACCCCTTTTCATCAACAACCGTTTTGCCGGTGTAATAGGCATAGATGTTGATGTATCAACACTTAATTCCATTATTGATGATGCCAGCAAAAACTCGGAAGACATTTATAACAAAACTCAGGTAATTGTTTTTTCGTCCGACAGCACTATAGTAATAGACAAAAAGCTAAAAAACGTTGGCAAAAAACTGAGCGATTTTTATGGAAAAAACAAATATCAATCGTTTACTAAAGCTTTAGACACCATTTTTAACAACCGTTTTGGATATTCCGATTTTTTATACGACAACATACATTACAAAATGTTTTATGGCCCCATACCGCAAGCTAACTGGATTGTTGTAAGCATACTGGAATCCTCAAAAATTAACAAGGCAGTAAGGGAAAGCATTTTACCAAAAATTATTATGACCATGATTTTTATCTTAATTCTGGTTGTACTCATATACATACTATCAAAAAAAATAACAGACCCAATTACCGAATTGTGCGATGTTACCCTGAAAATTGCCGGTGGCGACTACGATAAGGACATAAAAATCAACCGAAAAGATGAGATTGGTACGTTGGCGCAAAATTTTCAATTAATGAAAGAAAACTTAAAAAAGCGTGAACAAAGCCTTAAAGAAGCATCAAAAAACATAACACAGCTGTTGGACAATTTACCCCTCGTAGTTATGCAGTTCAACATTGAAAGAAAAGTAATTTACTATAACAAAACAGCTAAAGATAAGCTCTTTTCCGGTTTTAGAGATAAAAATACCCTGATGAACTTTTCGAACTGGCTATCATTTATCAAAGACAAAAATGACAGGGAAAAAGCCACAGGAGCATTTTTAGGAAAACACTGTGTAATAGAAGGCTTCAATATTATAACCGACAACGAATATGCCACAACCTATTTCACCAACAAGTATATTCAGGCTCATTTTATCCCCTATTTAAAAGACAATTCCGTTGACTCGGTAACCCTTATCATACTTGATTTAACCGAAATTAAACAAAATGAAAACTTACGGGTGGAAAAGAAGAGTGCCGAAATTGCCAACAAAGCCAAAAGCGAATTTCTGGCACGTATGAGTCACGAAATCAGAACCCCTTTAAATGCAGTTATCGGTTTTTCAAATTTGGCACTTCAAAAGCAAACCGACAACGAGCAGGTGCACAATTATCTAACAAAAATAACAACCGCCGCCAACCATTTGCTAAACATCATTAACGACATTCTGGATTATTCAAAAATTGAAGCCGGCAAAATGGAATTGGAAAAAACAGCCTTTGATATTGAAGAAATATTAAATGATGTTTTCGATTTGGGAGCTTCCCTTGCCTACAAAAAAAACCTTGAGCTTATTATATCGCATTCACCGCTAATTCCACACCCGCTCCATGGCGACCCGGTAAAATTAAAACAGATTATTGTTAACCTTGTCAGCAATGCCGTTAAGTTTACCCAGGAAGGTGAAATAGTTGTAAATATTGATATAAAGAAACAAACCAAAAACAAAACCACGTTGCTGGTTTCGGTAAAAGACACAGGTATTGGCTTGTCTGCAGAACAGCAAAAAATTCTGTTTCAGTCGTTTGTACAAGCCGACGGCTCCATTACGCGCAGATTTGGCGGAACAGGAATCGGACTTACCATTTCAAAACGGCTTGTTGAGTTAATGAACGGTAAAATATGGATTGAAAGTGAAGAGGGAAAAGGCAGCACCTTTTGGTTTATTGCTGATTTTGAAACCGATGGACAAAAGGACAGTTTTTCACAATACATTAAAAAGTTCAACTTCCCAACCGACATCCGCAACTTAAATATTTTGGTGTGCGACGACAACCAAACAACCCTGAAGATTATTAAAACCATGCTTGAAGCATTCAGCTTTAAGGCAACAACAACCGATAAAGGAGCAAAGGTTATCAGGCTTCTTGAAAAAGGCAACAAATACAATTTATTAATTATCGACATGGTAATGCCTCAAATGAACGGCCTCCAAACCATGCAAACCATTTTAAATAAAGGATTGAAAAGCGGTATCGGAAAAGTAATTCTACTGAGTGCACACGATGCCCCCGTTGAAGAATCCGAACTGAATCAATATGGAATCGACCTTTATCAACGTAAGCCCGTAACTTACTCCGTATTGTTTGACGGCATCATGAATGTATTTGGAAAAGAGCATTTAAAAAAAGACAACTTCCCTAATAATAAAAGAGAAAACAACAGGATTGACATTGTTTCAAAAAACTGCCGGGTATTGGTTGCCGACGACAATGAAGTTAACCGGGAGGTTATAGGCGACCTGCTTGAAGCAATGGGGCTGCAGGTAGATTTTGCCGTAAACGGACAGGAAGTGGTTGAAATGGCGAAACCATCGAAAACCCAGCCGAAATATTGCATGGTATTTATGGATATTCAAATGCCCGTAATGGATGGCTACGAAGCTACCCGAACCATCAGAAAGCAATCTTCTTTTAACGATTTACCCATTGTGGCACTATCGGCAGATGTGATGCAAGGCGTTAAAGAACGATGTACCGAAGCAGGCATGAACGATTTTGTTGCAAAGCCCATTAATCCCTCAGAACTTGCGCAGGTGATTACCAAATGGGCAAAGCATGTTGATATCGCTAAAAAACAACCGACGTCAACAAAAATTACAGGGCTAAGCCATTTAAATTCCCAAGAGGGAGTTGAAAGAATTGGAGGCGATGTAAACAGGTATATCGAACTGTTAAAAAAATTCAGTACGAACCATCGCAACTTTGTTAACGATTTTAACGCCTTAGCAAGCAGAGAAGATCAATTAAAACTGGTTCACACTTTTAAAGGAGTTACCGGAAATATTGGCGCCGTTAAGCTGCACAAACTTGCCATTAAACTGGAATCCAATATTAAAGACAACAAAGATTATTCTAAAGTACTTTCAGATATTGACCGTGAACTAAAAAGCGTAGTAACTGAAATTAAACAAACCGAAGTTGTGCAAAAAACCGGACAAACTACTGAGCACCTAACCCCTGAGCAGCTTAACGCGGCACTTGATAAAATAACAGCGCTTCTTGACGAGGACAATCCTGATGCGCTTGATAAGCTCAACAAACTGGCACCTTATTACAAAGGAAATGCTGCTTTTACCAAAAGTATTAATTTAGCCAAATCGTACCGGTTCGATGAGGCATCTGCCATGCTTAAAACATTAATAAAATAAAAAATGGAAAATCTGTTTAACAAAACCATCCTTATTGTTGATGACACGCCGGAAAACATTGATGTCCTCAACGGCCTGCTTTCCGACTTTAAACGAAAAATTGCCATTGATGGCGAGCGGGCTTTAAAAATTGCTTTTTCCGACACACCTCCCGACTTAATCCTGCTCGACATCATGATGCCGGGCATGGATGGTTATGAAGTTTGCAAAAGGCTTCGCGAAAACGACGCCACAAAAGATATTCCGGTTATTTTTTTAACCGCCAAATCAACCCGCGAGGATATTATCAAAGGTTTTGAATCCGGTGGCCAGGATTATGTTACCAAGCCCTTCGACCACCACGAACTGCTGCAAAGGGTAAAAACACATCTTGAGCTAAAAAGCCAGCGCGAAACCCTTCAAAAGATGAATGAAATCCTCGACCAAAAAGTAAAAGAAAGAACGAAAGAACTTGAAGAATCGAACACTAAACTGTCGGACGCATTGGAGCAGTTAAAGGGGCTTGACCATGCCAAAACCAACTTCCTTAAAATAATCAGCCACGAAGTCAGGACGCCCATCAACGGAATTATGGGATCTACCTATTTTCTTGAAGAAATTGTTGAAGATGAGGAGATGACGGAATTTATTGAGATGTTAAAGGTATCGGTTGAAAGGCTTAACAGACTGTCGAATATGGCGCTGGAGATTACCGAGATGGAAACCGTTGCCGAACTTCGGGCAACCGATACCATTGACCTTGCGGAAATTGTAAGCAATGCCATTGAACAGGAAAACAATGATAACTTCACCTTCGACACCCAATTGAATTCGGCTCCCTTCAATGGAGAAAGCGACAGAATCTTAAAGGCTGTTTCGGAGTTGATAAACAACGCCATCAAATTTTCAAAAGGAGACACCATTGAGGTTACAACGGATATCGACGAGAAATATGCCAAAGTGCGCATTACCAACAACAGCGATGACATTGACGAACGCAAGATTGAGGAACTTTTCAAACCTTTTGGGCTTTCGGGCGACCATACCGACAACCACACCGGTTTGGGGCTTACCTACGCAAATGCCGTAGCAGCACTTCACAATGGCAAGCTGGAAATAGAGAATGGCAACGGAAAAACATCAGTAACGCTTAAATTTTTAAAATAGTAATATGAAATTTTCACCGTCAGATTTAGAAAAGCTCAACAACATCAACAAAGGCACGATGATGGAGGTGCTTGGCATTGAATATATTAAAGCCGAAACGGGATTCCTGGAAGCAAAAATGCCGGTGGATGAGCGCACTTATCAACCGGCTAAATTATTGCATGGAGGTGCCTCAATGGCTCTGGCTGAAACCCTTGGCAGCGTAGGGTCGGCCATAATGGTCAACCTCGACGAATACGAAGTGAGAGGTTCGCAACTCAGTGCCAATCACATAAAAAGCGCAAAAAAAGGATGGGTAATTGGTGTGGCAAGTCTTTTACACCGCGGGCGAAACACCCATGTCTGGAACATCGACATTAAAGATGAGGAGGGAAAATTAATTTCAACCTGCCGGCTAACAAATTTTATTATCAGGAAAAAATAGTTACCGGAGGGAAGATTATTATGTTTTCAGTTCAAGCAGATAGCCTATCCGTGTAATCAGTGTAATCCGATGATGATTTCTTTGCTATTCATTCAGAGGAGATTATTTGTCATCAGATTGAACGCCCACCTAACCGGACGGGCAGGAATTAAACGGATTATTGTT
Source organism: Bacteroidales bacterium (assembly GCA_027011095.1). Taxonomy (GTDB): domain Bacteria; phylum Bacteroidota; class Bacteroidia; order Bacteroidales; family F082; genus B16-G9. The sequence goes on along the minus strand of JALVAQ010000301.1, from coordinate 456 downwards.
TGTTTTCTGCTAATGCTGAAAATCCATCCGCGTAATCAGCGTAATCCGATGATGATTTCTTGGATATACAATCAGTGGGATTTTTTTGTCATCGGATTTATCGGATTTAGTGTCCCGTTCAGTTGTCAAATCCCTTCCTATGTAAAAATATTCAATTGTTATCCGATAATCTCTCCGGCCCAAAGTTTATCAAGGAAATAGTTCCATGGCATGATGGTTATTTCGCCAACCTGACGTGGCAAGGGATCGTTACTTATTAGTATCAGCTTTTTCACCTTATATTCCTCTGCAAAACTTTTCAGTCCCTTTAAGTGTCGTTTAGTGGCTTGTTGAGTAGCTTTAACCTCAATAGCTACTTCATGGTCGCCTAAAATAAAGTCAACTTCTATTTGTGAAGCTGTTCGCCAATAAGTCATTGGGTAATGCAATCCTGAATAGCTGCTATGAGCATATATC
>JALVAQ010000300.1 GCA_027011095.1 Bacteroidales bacterium | reverse complement strand
AAAATACTCGTACCAAAACACTATTATAATAGTAAAATACTCGTGTTGTAACAGGGTTTCTTGTCCCTGAGAAATTGAAAAGGGTTCCTCTTAATATTCTAAAAGTGCGCTACTTTTTAATAAACTTTACCGGTTTTATCCCCTTATCCGATTTAACCTTCATCATATAAATGCCGGCTGGCAGACGGGAAATATTTAGCTTAGCACTGTTTCCGGAGACATTTTGGTCAACCATCTTTTTTCCAACGGCGCTAAAAATGGAAACATTGGATACTATGGCATCTGATTTTACAGAAATAAAATCGCCGGCCGGATTTGGACTGATTGAAACAATAAACGAATCATAAATTTCACCCACAGAAGTACAGTCATCCACCTCTATTACAAGTGAATCGGAGGGTGTTCCGCTTCTGCATTCGTATACTCCAAACAGCGATAGATAAGCCGTTCCTGATAAAGCACCACTCCACCGTTACCGAAGTTTCGAGATTGTTTGAGGTTACCGTTTCGGCCCCGGCAGGATAGAGTTTCCAAACGTAGCTATCAGCGTCAGCGCTTCCGTTACCGGTATAAGCTTAAATCACATTATGCATGTCAACGTATCTCCGTTCGGAATTCCGCATGCGGCAGGCTCTCCGGTAACATGAATATAATCGGGTTTAGTGGTTGTGTTGCTGCTTGTCCTGTCAGCCACAGGGGCATTATGGTAGTTAAGGCATAAAAAAGAAAGTTTTTTACATGATTTGTAATTAAATCTTTTTCACTATTAAGGTACTGTTAGTACCCCCAAAGCCAAAGGAGTTTGACATAAATGTTTCTATTTTAGCTTTCTGCGTTTGCTTGATGATGTTTAGCTTTGCGGAGTGTTCATCCGGATTTTCGAAATTGATGTTGGGTGCAATAAAATTGTTTTGAGCCATTAGCATGGAATAAATTACTTCCGAAGCGCCTCCCATCCACATTTCGTGGCCTGTCATGCCTTTTGTGGAGCTGACGGGTACGTTGGTGCCCTGAAAAACCTGATGGATTGCCTGTGCTTCGTTGCCATCACCCACAGGTGTTGAGGTGGCGTGTGCATTCAGGTAGTCGATATCTTCGGGTTTTAAGCCTGCTTGTTCAAGCGATTTTTTGATGGAACGAACGGGGCCGTCCACATTGGGTACGGAAATATGTTCGCCGTTGGATGAAAAACCATATCCCAATACCTCAGCAATAATGGGAGCGCCTCTTTTTACTGCGGACTCGTAACTTTCAAGAATTACCGTGGCAGCGCCACCACTGGGTACCAGCCCGTCGCGGTCGCGGTCGAAAGGCCTTGAGGCTTTGGTTGGTTCATTGTGTCGGGTCGAAAAAGCTGCAATGGCATCGAAGCTGCCCATGGAAAGGGCATTTACCTCCTGTGCACCACCACAGACAATCATATCCTGCAATCCCTGTTTGATAAACATATACCCAACGCCAATGGCATGCGAACCGCTGGCACAGGCACCACTTAAAGTAAAGTTCACCCCTTTTAGTTTTAATATTACCGAAAGGTTCATGCTTACCGTTGAGTTCATCGATTGAAAAATAGAGCCTGAGCCAATTAGTGCCGTCTCTTTACGTGCCCTTAAAATATCGGCGGCTTCAATTACCGGAACAGCACTGCTGTCGTTGCCGTACAGTATGCCGGCTTCATGGTTTTCGAACCACGAAACATCAAGCCCTGCATTGTTAACGGCCTCCATGGTGGCGAGATAGGCATATTTACCCTGTTCGGCAAGCCCCACCCTTTGTCTGCGAGGTAAAATCCCTTTTAGAGTGGGCTTTTCAATAATCCCCGTCAGGTACGACCGGAATCCCATCTTCTCACGCTCAGGGTCGATGCCAATGCCCGACTTTCCCTGATACAACGATTCTTTTACCTCTTTCAGATTTTTTCCCAGCACCGAGTAGATGCCCATTCCTGTAATAACAACTCTTTTTTCCATATTGTAAATCTGAAATTTTTACTCTGTTTTTTGTGCAGTTTAATTGAAAAAGCGATTTATGTATAAAGTCCGCCGTTAATGCTTATCACTTCACCTGTAATATAGCTTGCTTTTTCGGAAGCTAAAAAGGCCACCAGGTCGGCCACCTCCTCAGCATAGCCAAAGCGGTTAATAGGGATAAGTTTTTTTAACTGCTTTTCGTCCAGTTCTTTGGTCATCTCCGAACGGATATATCCGGGGGCAACCGCGTTAACGGTAACTTTTTTACGTCCCATCTCCTGTGCCAATGCTTTGGTAGCTCCTATAATGCCTGCTTTTGCAGCCGAGTAGTTGGTTTGTCCCGGCAAGCCTTTTAAACCTGATAACGATACCACGTTGATAATTCTTCCGAATTTGTTCAGTGCCATATCCTTTAACAGGCCTGAAGTAACATTAAAAAATCCGTTAAGGTTGGTGTTGATAACGCTGTCCCACTCTTCGTTTTCCATCCACAGCATCAAATTATCTTTGTTTATGCCTGCATTGTTTACCAGCACCGAAATGTAGGCATCGGGGTGATTAGCTTTCCATGTATCAATACTATTTTTAACTGCCTGCCGGTTGGCAACATCAAATTGAATGATTTCACCGTTTCCTCCTTTGTCAACAACGGCTGTGAGGGTATTTAAAGCATGTTCTTTGTTGTTGTTATAGTTTATGAGGATATGATAACCCATTTCGGCAAGCTTTTCGCAAATGGCCTTTCCAATTTCTCCCGATCCTCCTGTAACTAATGCGTATTTCATAATTTAACAAGTTGGATGTCGTTGTTTTTCAAATATTCAGTTAGCTCGGCAATTTGATGGTACAAACTGTTATCTTCTTTAAAAACAGGCAGTATTGAGCGTATTTTGTCAAGAATATTTTGTGTGTTGGATGAAGTTTTTTCCTCTAACCCGAGTTTTGCAAATCCTTGCGAAAGCGTCATTAGCTCAATGGCCAATACCTGAAAAGTGTTATTGATAACCTTGTCGGCCATTAACGCCGAATTGGTGCCCATGCTAACCACGTCCTGATTATCGTTGTTGTTAGGGATGCTATGTACATAGTTGGGAAACGACAAACTTTGGTTTTCGGCAACCGTTGAAGTGGCTGTAAATTGTGCTCCCTGCATTCCCAGATTTAACCCCAGTGTTCCAAGGTTTACAAAAGGAGGGAGGATTTCGTTTAGGTTGCTGTTTAACAAAAAGTTCAGCTGTCGTTCGGCAAGCATCGAAAGTTTGGTAACGGCTGTTTTTACCTTATCCATTTCAAAGGATACGTAATCGCCATGAAAATTTCCGCCATGGTAAACCGTTCCCGCTTCAAAATTAATGATGGGGTTATCGTTTACCGAATTAATTTCGCCTTCAAGAATATTTTTTGCATAGGTAAGGGTATCAATAACCGGGCCTAATATTTGCGGAACGCATCTTAACGAGTAATATTCCTGTACTTTTTGTTTAATCACTTTTTCGCTGTGGTGGCCGTTGTAGAGATGGTCTTCGCGTTTGCGTATCAGGTTGCTGTCGGCAAGAAACTCCCTCAGCCCTTTTGCAATGGTTTGCTGCCCTTTGTGTTTTTTTGTACCGTTAAGTTCTTTCGAAAAATGATCGTCAAACGACTGCACCAGTTCATTAATCATGGCAGAGGCTGCCAGCGACCAGTTAACCAAATGTTTTGCCTTAAACAGGTTAACAAACCCGATGCCCGTCATTACCGAAGTGCCGTTTATTAAGGCCAGCCCTTCACGTAGGTGGACTTTTAACGGCCTGATATTAAGGGTTTCAAAAACCTCTTTGGTGGGTTTTAATTCGCCCTTATAAAACACTTCCCCCTCGCCAATAATTACAAGGGCGAGTTGCGAAAGTTGAACCAAATCGCCACTGGCACCAACGCCGCCGTGCTCGGGAATGTAAGGGGTGATGTTGTTGTTGATAAGTTGTTCCAATACGAGGGCTGCATCCTTGTGGATTCCGGAATAGCCCAGCGACAGTGTTTTAAGCCTCGCAATCATGGCTGCTTTTACCTGAACCGGATTCAACGGATTGCCACTGCCTGCTGCATGACTTCTGATTAAATTGTATTGCAACCGCACCAAATCATCCTGCTCAACCCGGTATTGTGCCATGGGGCCAAAACCCGTGTTGATGCCATAAATAATTTTATCCTTGGAAAAGTCAATTAAAAACCGGAAACTTTTTTCAATTCTTTCAAGGGTTTCCTTTTCAATGGATATTTTAGCATCATTAAAAAGTAGTTCCTGCATCTCTCCGCATGTTAGTGCTTCCCGCGATATATGTATCATGTTTACAGGTTTTTTGTCAAAACAAAATTAAGTTGACAAAAGTAGTAACAATCATCGGATTTTCCTACTAACCGAATGAGCGCATATTGAAACTATAATTAAAAGGCTAACTCCATCTTGCGTATTTATAATATTTCTATATTTGCTATATTAATTTAAAACTATTTAAATGCTGGTCGAATACGTAATACTGGTTAACAAAAACAACCAGCCGCTGGGTACCATGGAAAAAATGGAGGCACACGAACGCGGCGAACTGCACAGGGCCTTTTCTGTTTTTGTTTTTAATTCTCAAGGTCAAATGATGTTGCAAAAGCGTGCTGATGAAAAATACCATTCGCCAGGATTGTGGACAAATACCGTTTGCAGCCATCCCCGTACCGGCGAAACTACTGCTGAAGCAGCTCACCGTCGCTTAATGGAGGAGATGGGGTTTGATTGCGAACTTACCGAAGCTTTTTCGTTTATTTATAAGGCTGATGTTGGCGACGGGCTTATTGAACATGAATATGATCAGGTTTTTATTGGCCATTGCGACAAGGAACCTGTTCCAAATCCCGATGAAGTGGGAGACTGGAAATATGTGTGGCCTGGCGAGCTGTATGCCGATATTGATAAAAATCCGGATAACTACACCGTTTGGTTTAAAATTGCCATAAAAAAACTTAAAGATTATCTCTCAAAAAATAAAATCTAATTTTATGTTGCGTCATATTGTTATGGTGAAATTTAAGGACAGAGATACTGTTCCCCGGATTTCCGAAAAAGTAAAACAGATGCTTGTCAATCTTGAAGAAACGGTTGAATCGTTAAAGCGTATGGAGGTTGGTATCAACATAAACACACGGCCTGCCGCTTTTGATGTGGTGCTTACTGCTGATTTTGACAACGAAGAAGGATTGAATAAATATCGCGTTCACCCCGGGCATGTTAAGGTGCTTGATTATTTAAAAGAGGTGGTTGAAAAAACCGCCGTAGTCGATTATTGGGTTTAATATTCCATGCTCATTTAACGAAACTCTTTGTATGGTTCCTTTCACTGTAACTGTTTTAGGCAACGGGTCGGCAGTGCCTACCTCTTTTCAAAAACCCTCTTCGCAACTTATTACTTACGGGTCGAAACGGTTTATGGTTGATTGCGGCGAAGGAACCCAAATGCAGATGATTACCTACAAAACCGGGCATCGGCATATCGACCATATTTTTATCAGCCATTTGCATGGCGATCATTTTTTCGGGCTGATAGGTTTTTTAAATACATTGCATCTGTATGGCAGAAAGCAGCCGCTTCATATTTACGCGGTTAAAGAGTTGGAAAAGGTTATCGAACTACAACTTGAAGTTTCAAACAGCAAGCTGTCTTATCCGTTATTGTTTCACTTTTTAGGTGCCGGTTTTCGGGAAACATTGTACGAAGACAAAAATATTGAGGTATTTCATTTTCCCCTGAACCACCGGATTACCACTTACGGATTTATTTTCAGAGAAAAGCAGGGAGAAAGAAAACTGAATAAATCGTTTGTCGAGCGGTTTCATCCGTCAATTGAGCAGATGCACGCTGTTAAAAGCGGGCATGATTTTATAACCAAAGCAGGTGAAACCATTGCCAATAAGGAAATAACCATCGACCCTGCTCCTCCGCGTTCTTACGCCTACTGCTCTGATACTGCCTATTTTGAAGAGGCGATACCTTTTATAAAAAATGTGAACCTGCTTTATCACGAAGCTACTTTCGACAATTCGCAGCAACTGCTTGCCAAAGAAAAGTTTCATTCAACAGCATCGCAGGCTGCAATGATTGCCGTGAAAGCAAATGCCGGAAAACTATTGTTGGGACATTATTCGGCACGGTTTAAAGAGCGAAAACATTTGTTGGAAGAGGCCAGGGAGATTTTTCCCGATACCAATCTGTCGGTTGAAGGGGAGAGTTACGAGGTTTAAAATGATTGCATTCTCTTTTCTTCAATGAACTGGTTTGTAATATTTTTCCAATAGTTCAAACAGAAGGCTTTAAACAAGTTCAATTTAAAACTTGTTCTAAATTGTACAAATCTTAAATCTTTCGTGCTATAAAGGGTGGTTGTCATAATAAAAATTCTAATTTTGGAAACTCGAAAAAAAAAGTTGAAAACATTAACGTTTTAATAGTATGAACTTACATGAATATCAGGGTAAATCCATTTTAAAAAAATATGGAGTATCCGTTCCTTTTGGCATTGTTGCCAATAATGCAGAGGAGGCTGTTGAAGCCGCTAAAAAAGTACAAGAAGAAACCGGTTCCGACAAATGGGCTGTTAAGGCTCAGATTCATGCCGGCGGACGTGGAAAAGGCGGTGGCGTAAAAATTGCCAAGAGTCTTGACGAAGTTAAAATGTATGCAGAACAAATTATCGGGATGCATCTAATTACCCCCCAAACAAAAAAAGAGGGAAAACTGGTTCGTAAGGTGTTGATTGAACAAAATATCTACTACGAAGGTCCTGAACCTGTTGAAGAGTATTATCTGAGTATTCTTTTAAATCGCGACCAGGGTCGTAACATGGTTATGTATTCGCCACGCGGTGGGATGAACATCGAACAGGTTGCCGAAGAAACTCCTGACGAAATTTATCACGAGATTATCGATCCTAAAGTAGGTATGACCGGTTTTCAGGCTCGTCGTATTGCTTTTAACCTTGGTTTAAGTGGTGTTGCTTTTAAAGAGATGACAAAATTTGCCTTTGCCATTTACAACGCCTACGTGGGTGCCGATGCCAGCCTTTTCGAAATCAACCCCGTTATCAAGGCTGCCGATGGTAAAATTTATGCTGCCGACTCAAAAGTTGTAGTTGACAACAACTCGCTTTACCGTCATAAAGACATTGCCGAGATGCGCGACATTACTGAGGAAGACCCCATGGAAGTGGAAGCCGGAAAATACGACCTTAACTATGTAAAATTAGATGGTAATGTTGGTTGTATGGTTAATGGTGCCGGACTGGCCATGGCTACCATGGATATTATTAAAATGTCGGGTGGCGACCCTGCCAACTTCCTTGATGTGGGTGGTACTGCCGATGCCAAACGTGTTGAACAGGCCTTCCGCATTATTTTGCAGGATCCCAATGTAAAAGCCATTTTGGTTAACATTTTCGGAGGTATTGTGCGTTGCGACCGTGTTGCACAGGGTATTGTAGATGCTTACACCAATATCGGCGATATTAAAGTGCCCATTATTGTAAGACTTCAAGGTACCAATGCCGAAGAGGGTAAAGAGCTTATCGATAAATCAGGCCTTAAAGTTTATTCGGCCATCGAGCTTAGCGAAGCCGCTGCACTGGTAAACTCAATTGTAAAATAGATTGTTATTATTGAAGCATTCTGCGGAATGGCTTTTCATTTAGATATTAAAAAAGGAGCTAATTCCTATTTTGATGTGCTGACACCATTATAGAACCGATAGAGTGTTGTCGGATTTTGTTGCCTGGGACTTTGTCAAAGTTGCTAATAATCTTAATAAAACCCTGTGTTAAATCCCCGAAGGG